>JAEHCY010000566.1 GCA_016880695.1 Chromatiaceae bacterium
AATAATCCGCACTAATCCAAGCGGAGGCTTTGTCATGATCAGGCACGACCAGGTCGAATTTAACGCGGAAGAGGTACACACGTCGTCCGTGATTTGATTCTGTCTATACCAGCATAAAGAATACTTTGTCCTGTCCGGGCTTTAGCCGGGACTTCCGCTTATCAGATACGGCGTTCACACGGGTTCGCGATCTGCCGTTCCAGCGACTGGTCGCCTTCATGCTCAATTTGCGCAAGGGCAGTACCGAACAAGAACTCGCAGGATTCTTTGCCACCTTGGAAGAACAACTGGTGGCCTCGGCGACGCCGACCCGCGCAGCCTTCAGCAAGGCCCGCAAGCAACTGTCGGAGAAAGTGTTTGCGGCGTTGAACCGGGGTGCCATCGAGACCTTCCGCGCAGGCTGGAAGACGCCGCTGTGGCACGGCTTTCGCCTGTTCGCCGTCGATGGGACGACGCTGCGCTTGCCCGGCGGGGCGGCGCTCGAAGCATTCTTTGGCGCACAAGGGAGTGGCCCGACACTGGCGCGGGCCTCGGTCCTCTATGACATCGGCCATGACTTGGTCGTGGACACCCAGGTCAGCGCCACCCGTGTCAGCGAGCGCGAGCTGGCGGTGGAGCATCTGGCGGCGGCCCGCCCCGGCGATCTGCTCCTCTATGATCGCGGCTATCAGGCCTTCTGGTTGTTCGCGCTGCATCTGATGCGCGGCGTCGAATTCTGTATGCGTCTACCGCGCGGCAGTTTCTCGGCAGCCGACGCGTTCTGGGAGGGCACCGAGCCCTCGGCGATCATCACCCTCAATCCCTCCGCGCAGCAACGGCGCGACTGTCGCGCTCAAGGCGCGCCGGACGTGCCGCTGCGCGTGCGCTTGGTGCGAGTGCGCCTACGCGGGGGCGAGACGGAGATCCTGGCCACCTCGATCTTGGAGGAGGCGCGTCTGCCCGCACGGCTCTTCGCCCAGCTTTACCACCGCCGCTGGAGCGTGGAGGAGAGCTACAAACGCCAGAAGCGTTGGCTGGAGGTCGAGAACTTCTCGGGGCGTTCGGTGCTTGCCGTGCGCCAGGATATCCACGCCAAGATCCTGGCCCTGAATCTCGCCGCGATGGTACGCGCTGTCGCCCAATTGCTTGCGACTCGCCGCTTCGCCGCGCGCAAGCGGGCCTATCAGGTCAGGGCTTGCGCTGCCCTCTCGGCAATGAAGAACAACCTGGTCCGGCTCCTGATCGACTCGTCCCACGATCGCGACGGGCTGCTCAAGTGCTTGATACAACAACTCTCCAGCAGCGTCGACGCGGTTCGCCCAAACCGCAGCTTCCCACGATCCAATCCGGGCAAGCTCAAACCCGGATTCCATGTCCCGTACAAGAGGGCAGCTTAAGTTGACGGCATTGGGAGCAGGGGTAGCGCGCCAGCACTTGTTATCCCAGGCACCCCGGTCCCGGCAATCCCCGCCGGGATCACGCGGCTTCCTCGACTGGATGACATTGACTTTCGACCCCGGAGCAGTCCCTGTCACCCTGGGAGACCCGGTTCCGTCTCGGTTGCTCCCCATCGGCTCGGAAGCGGAGGGGCACTTGGCCTCGGCGGCCAGGTAGGTACACCCGAGACCTCTTCCGATGCCAAAGACTTACGGGTGATCGTCGCGCCCCGGTCCGGGCGCGGCCACATGCAAGAGATCTCGATTCAGAGCCTCCTGACACCTGCCGCGCATACAGTACCGCCGATAGCCAGGTTCCAAGGAATTCCGCGGACCGTCGTGGGTTTTACCCACGGGCCGCGAACCACGAGAGGGTCAAGTAGAAGGCTAAAGGAAGGTGGCGGCGCCGAGGAAGCGACTCGACCAGTAGGGAGAGTTCAAAGCGGCCAGGCGTACATCCTTGCCACTTCGGGGGGCATGCACGAAACGATCGGGCTCCACCAGGATGCCCACGTGGTAATCTGCCGGTCCGAGCTTGAAGAACACGAGATCGCCCGGCTTGGCGTGCGCCGTGCCGATGGTGCGCGCCGCATTGAACTGCTCGGCGGCAATGCGTGGAACCCGGATACCCGCCGCATCGTGGGTGTACAGCACCAGGCCACTACAATCGAAGCCTTGACCGGGCGACGCACCGCCCCAGCGGTAGGGGGTGCCCAACTGGCTCAACGCCGCCGTCACGATCTCCCGCCGTAGGACTTCTGAGCTGTCGGGACGTACCGCACCTCCGCCGCAACCCTGCAACAGAATCGGCAGGACAAGCAAACAGGCGAGGCTCCAGGACGACTGATGGGCTCTCATCACTTAGGTAGTTTCTGCTGATTACTTTATAACCAACTGACGACCATAGACTTTAATTTCACAAGCCAGGCAACGTCAAGCAGGCTGGGGGGCACCTAGGGCCCAGCGGAGAAAAACCGGCCCATTAATTGACGGAGATCAATAAGTCTGGGGAATCTCCCTAACCACACTCCCTCACCCTGGACCCCGCCGACCCCTCGGGGACCGGCCGCGGTGGGACACCAAGACAGGATCCTAGCGCCTCGATTTCTGCCGATGACAAAGAAGGCTCGGGGATGGGGCAGGCGCGCAACGCCGCGCGATGGCCCTCTCTAGATGAACCGTGCCCTCGGCGAGCCGGCGACCCGACACGTCAGCCCAAAGAGATTCGCCGACGCCAGAAGCAATCTCCGAACAACCCGGAGTGCCGCCAGCGGCACCGGAATACTTCTGTTTTTTCGATGCTTGATGTGTCTCTTCTCGATTTAATCGCTATTGCGAGGGCTACCAACCGCCCCGACTTTCATCATCGTCAAAGAACAACAAACGGAGAAATCCCATGACGCTGACCACCCTTTCCCTGATCGGTCTGACCGCTTCCCTGCTGGCTATCAAGATTGCATTCATTGCCGCTGCCGTGGTCTGGACGGTCAGAGGATACTTCCGAACCCCAAAGCTGCGGCTGCGGCGTTCGGGCAATCCGACCCTGGTCAAGCGGGTGATCTAGACTCGCAACACACTGACCCAATGACACCCTCGCTGTCGTTGGCGGCGTTAGGCGGGCTGGCTGAACCTTGAAGCGTCCGCGCACAGCGGATGAGGACTGATGCAGCGCTTCAAGAACATCCTATTTCTCGCCCACTCCGGTGCGGATCAAAGCGCCGCCCTGAAACGGGCACTGGCACTGGCCGAGTACAACGGTGCGCGGCTCACGGTCATGGACGTCGTGGAACCCGAAGACGAGCTCGCCGATGCGATCAAGGCGAAATTTAATCTCGATCTCGAAGCCTTGCTGCTGGAGCAACGAAGGGAAGAGCTCGCGGCCCTCACGACGCCCTACGCCCACTCCGGGCGAATTCTTATCCAGGTCCGCAGCGGAACCCCCTTCATCGAGGTGATCCGCGCTGTTCAGCACAACGGCTACGACCTGCTGATCAAGGCTGCCGAGGGCCCCCGAGGGCAGGCGGATCGGCTCTTCGGCAGCACGGACATGCACCTGCTACGCAAGGCACCCTGTCCGGTTTGGATCGACCGTCCTCGCCAGACGCACCCCTATCGAACGATCCTCGCGGCGGTGGATCCGGTGGGCGAGGCCGGCAACGGCATGTACCGACTGATCATGGACCTCGCCACTTCGTTGGGCACCCATGAGGGCGGGGTGGTACACATCGCCCACGCCTGGAACCTGCAGGGGGAATCGCTCCTCGCCAGCGGGCGCGAGCACATCCAACCGAGCTATCTGGAGCACCTGCGCGAGATGACTGAAGCACGCCACAAGGCGCGCCTCGGTTGGCTCGTGTCCGCGTACGACCTGTCGCTCGACATGGCCAACGTGCACCTCATAGAGGGTAAACCCGCCGAGGTCATCCCTTCCCTGGCGCATGAGCTGCGTGCCGATGCGATCGTGCTCGGGACCGCCGCCCGCGTCGGCGTTCCGGGGTTCTTCATCGGAAGCACGGCCGAAGAAATCCTGGGATCTACGCAGTGCTCGGTGCTCGCGGTCAAGCCCGAGGGGTTTGTGTCGCCTGTTACCCTCCAGTGAGTGCACGGGGGCCAAGTGGGGGCGTCCCCGCCGTCACCTCGGCTCGCGCCGATACCTGCGGATTGGTCGTTGGGGCCGAAGTGCGTACCATCGCGGATAAAGCGCGGATAAAGGAGGAGTCTCCCGGCAACCCGAAGCATCCCCCGCAGAGGCTCGCGTCCGGGCGCCGACCTCAAATGGCCAACCTCAACCTCAAGCACTTGCGGTATTTCTGGGCGGTGGCTTCCCACGGTTCCATCGTGGCGGCCGCGGAGGTCCTGCACCTGACACCCCAGACCATTAGCGGGCAACTGAGCGAGCTTCAGTCTCAGGTCGGGTCCAGGCTGTTCAAAAAAGCGGGACGCAATCTCGCGCTCACCGAGACCGGCCGCCTGGTCTTTTCCTACGCCGATGAGATGTTTCGTCTGGGCGACGAGCTACAGGGGG
>JAEHCY010000072.1 GCA_016880695.1 Chromatiaceae bacterium
CTGATTCTGATGGACCACGTGCGCTGCGCGGCCTTCGAGCTGCCCTTCAGCCAGGTGGAGCGCTTCGGCGGGGAGGATCTGGGCGAGATGCTCGGCTACCTGGCCGAGGAGGGTCTTCTCCACCGCGACGGGGAGCGCTGGTACTGGGTCGGCGACAGCTATCCCGCCAACGCGGTGTCCCTGCGCTCGGTGGCCGAGGGCAACTTCGTGGTGGTGGACATCACCGATGGGGGAAGCGGGGTCATCGCCGAGGTGGATTTCACCAGCGTCCCCATGACGCTCTACGAGGGCGCCATCTACATGATCCAGTCGCGTCCCTACCAGGTGGAGCGCCTCGACTGGGTGGGGCGCAAGGCCTTCGTCCGGCGCACCCAGGCCGACTACTACACCGACGCCATCGACTACACCCGGCTCAAGATCCTCGACGCCTTTGAGTCGGGTAGCGGCGCCGGCGCGCGGCCCGCCCACGGCGAGGTGCATCTGGTGCGACGCTTCCCGGGGTACAAGAAGATCCGTTACTACACCCACGAGAACGTGGGTTATGGCGATATCCGCTTGCCGGATCAGGAGATGCACACCACGGCGGTGTGGTGGCAGTTGGCGGAAGCGGCCCTGGCGCGGCTGTTCGCCACCCCCACCGAGGCCCTGGAGGGGGTGCTCGGCGCCGCCTACGCCTTGCACCATGTGGCCGTGCTCCGCTTGATGTCGGAGCCGCGGGACCTCGGCCGAGCGGTCGGCGCCGGGGACGCGAGCTGGTTCGCGCTGAGCGGCGCCGAGGGGAGGGCGCAGGTGCGCGACGGCGGCGGGACCGAGATCGTGGTAGATGCCTTCCTGCGGTTTCAGCCCACCATCTTTCTCTACGACAACTATCCCGGCGGGATCGGGCTCTCAGCACCCCTGTTCGATCGGCGCCGGGAGGTGATCGAGGGCGCCGCGGGGCTGATTGGGCGCTGCGAATGCCGCCACGGCTGTCCCGCCTGCGTGGGACCCATCCTGGCGCCCACCGCGGGACCTGGCTACTCGCCCAAGACCGCGTCGGCGAAGGTGCTGGAGTTGCTCGGTGATCAGCCTTAGAGCGCGCCGGGCGGCGCTGGGCCGTGGCGCCGACGCTAGGGCGGCGGAGCCCGCTGCCGCGTCGCTACGCGAGCGCCTCGCGCGCCTGCGCCCGGGCGCATCGGCGCCGGTCAAAGAGCCCCAGCGCACCCGTTGCCTGGCCGAGTACCTGGGAGGGCGCTGGCTGGCCGAGGGGGTGCTTCTGGTTGAGACCTCAGTGCCGCTGACGGATCGGCATGGGGGTTTTCCCATGGCCGATTGGCTGCGCCGGCGGCCACAGAGCGAGGTGCTCGGGGGTGGATCTTCCGGGCGGTTGCTGTTTCTCGATACTGAGACCACGGGACTTGCCGGCGGAACCGGGACGCTGGTGTTTCTCTGTGGGTTTGCGCGTTTGGGGGCGGAGGATTTGCAGATTCACCAGTACCTGCTCGCCGGGCCAGCCGCGGAGCCTCGTTTTCTCGCGGCGCTGGAGGGAGAGCTCGGCGCCGGGGAGACCCTCGTAACCTACAACGGCCTCGGGTTCGATCGGCCGCTCCTCACCGCGCGCTTTCGTCTCAA
>JAEHCY010000567.1 GCA_016880695.1 Chromatiaceae bacterium
CAGGGGTTGGCGATGCTCAATAGACGCCGCTACTGTGGCACCGGCGTAGGCGGGGGGCAGAGGCCGCAAGCTTGCGGTGTAGGAGCGGCGCCCTCGCCGCGATTCTTGCGATCCCCACCCCGTAGGAGCGGCGCCCTCGCCGCGATTCCAATGCCGCGCCCCAGTAGCAGCCCTATCGCGCCGGGGGCGGTGCTCCTACCGATTGCTTTACGGCTATTGAAGGTACGAGCCCTCGCAGCGAGAATCGAAACCCTCCTACCCCTGAGCCGCGCTATGGCGGCGCCCGTTCCGGTTGAGGCTTGCCTGTTGGATATGGGATCGACCACCGCATCACGGCCACATGGCCGCGATCTCCGCAGAGGTCGCTTTTCCGAGGCCAATCGGACCTATCACGTGACTACGACAACCCTGCATCGCCAACCCGTATTCAACGACCTCTACGCGGCCAGGGTTCTGATCCGTGCGCTGAGAGCGGAAGAAGAGCGGGGACGAGCGCACACACTTGCCTTCGTGGTCATGCCAGATCACCTGCATTGGCTGGTGGAGCTAGCAGATTCCGCCACCCTGGCGAGCGTGGTGGGCGACGTCAAATCGGTGACGGCCCACAGATTGGGGGGGCACCTGTGGCAAGCGGGGTATTACGACCATGCCTTGCGGCGGGACGAAGACGTTCGCACCCTCGCGCGGTACATCATCGCCAATCCGTTGCGCGCAGGATTGGTCGAGAGGCTCGGCGATTATCCGCATTGGGATGCCATCTGGCTGTAGGAGGCTGTAGGAGGACAAGCCCACAAGATTCGCGCTGAGGGCGGCGCTCCTAGTGCGCTCGCGAGGGCGCTTCATCAGCACGGTGAAAGTCCGTGTCGGAGTATGCCAAGGCTCCGTAATCGAAGGTAACTGCGTCGTCGCGAGGCGGGGTGGAGAGCAACCGGAGACGAACTGGCGGTCTGCAGGAGACGAACCCGATTCGGGGGGGAGAGCGTGGCGAACTTCCTGGGAGAGGGCGAAGCCTGAAACACACCCGACACGCTGCATTGGCGTGGAAAGCGATGTTGGGACGCACCTTGTGGGTGGGGGCGGAACGTCAGGAAGGTGAGGCGAGGTAAGCGGGGAGACCTGCCGGCGGAGGTGACCGCGGGCAGGAGTCAGAGCCCTCATAAGAGCGGCGTGCCTGTGCTCGGCGCGGCTAAGGTGGCGATAGTGTGGCACCGCCGGGAAACCAGGCGGCCAACAGAGAACACAAACAGACACCTAAGGTCGTGACGGGGCGGATGCGAGAGCCCGGGGTAATGCCTGGGGGAGCAAAGGGGGGCAGGAAGGTTGATCGGCGAAGTCCAACGAGACGGAGGCGACATGCCGAGTGCGGCAGTGCCCGAGAGGGCTAAACAAGCATGCCCGACCCGCGATCCGCGCCCGTGGACCTGGGTTGAGCCGACGGTGTGGACGGAACGGATGTTGGCGGCCCTGGTGGACGGGGTCAAAGGGGGTAAATGGTACAGTCTGTGGGACAAGGTAGGTGCGCGCGGGACGCTGGAAGCGTCCTGGGATAGAGTGAGGGACAATAACGGTGCGGCCGGGTTGGATGGGGTCAGTGTGGAGCGCTTCGCGGCGCAGGCCGGGCGCTATCTGGACGAGTTGGAACTGGCGTTGAAGGCCGGGCGCTACAGCCCTCTTGGGGTGCGGCGGACCTACATTGCCAAGCGCGACGGCGGCCGCCGCCCGCTGGGCATCCCGGCGGTCAAGGACCGGATCGTCCAAGGCGCCCTCAAGGGGGTGCTGGAGCCGATCTTCGAGTGGGAGTTCTTGGACACCAGCTACGGCTTCCGTCCGGGGCGCGGTTGTAAAGATGCCTTGCGCGAGGTCGATGGGTGGCTCAAGGAAGGCTACACCTGGGTGGTGGATGCCGACCTGGCGAGCTACTTCGACAGCATTTCCCATCAAGGACTTATGGCTGAGCTTGGCGAGCGGATCAGCGACGGCCCGGTGCTGGAGCTAATCGAGCGGTACCTCGGCCAAGAGATCTTCGACGACCTCAAGCACTGGACCCCGACCCAGGGTACGCCGCAAGGAGCCGTGCTCAGCCCGCTGTTGGCAAACCTCTATCTGCACCCGCTCGACCGACTGATGAACGCCGAGGGCCATCGCATCGTGCGGTATGCCGATGACTTCGTGATCCTCTGCGCCAGCGAACAAGAAGCCCAAGTGGCTTTGACCAAGGTGAGAGCCTGGGCCGAAGTCCACGGTTTGCGCCTGCATCCGGACAAGACCCACCTTGGGGATTGCCGACAGCGCGGGCAGGGCTTCCAGTTCCTGGGCTATCGCTTCGAGGCCGGGCGACGCTGGGTGCGCAAGACGAGCCTCAAGGCCATCAAGGATCAAGATCCGCAGTAAAACGGGACGCTCCCGCGGTGCGAGCCTGGCGCAGATCGTCGCCGATCTCAATCCGATGCTGCGGGGCTGGTTCGGCTACTTCAAGCACGCCTACCGAAGCGAGTTCCCCAGCATCGACGGCTTCGTGCGTCGGCGCCTGCGGGCCATCCTCCGCCGCCACGCGCGGCGCGCTGGGCGGCTCGGCAACTCGCTGGGGGATCACCAACGCTGGCCCAATGCCTTCTTCGCTGCGTATGGGCTTTTCACCATGACCGAAGCCCATGCCCTGGCGAGCCGATCCCGATGAGGAAACAACCGACTGGAGAGCCGTATGCGGGAGATCCGCCCGTACGGTTCGGAGGGAGGGGAGGCGAAAGCCTTCCCTACCCCTATCCCTGTTGTAGCCCACCGCGTCGGTGCCCAGATCCCGGGGTA
>JAEHCY010000568.1 GCA_016880695.1 Chromatiaceae bacterium
GCACGACGCGGACCTTAACCTCGCCACCCTCGATTTCGATACCCTTTACCGCCTTGGCGGACACCAGGTCCCTGCGCAGGTGGGGCTCCACGTACCCTTTGATCGCCTGCTCGAGTTGTTCCTTCGTAACTTGTGACATGTCAAACCTCGCACGAACGCTGAAAATCGGAAACCTTCGACCGGCGCGGGTAACTCTACTTCGGTTACTCGTGTCGGGGGGCCTTCGAGGCGACTGCCCAGAGGGCTCGCCACCAATTATCTTTGATCGGGTGAGTCACACGATACCAGCAAGCGTGGGGCTACCGAGAGCGATTGATGGCCGACTAACAAGATCAACTGGGCAGGTCGCGCCAATCACGTCGCCAGCAAGCCGGATACCGGACCCCCTACTTGCCGACGACAGTTGGTGTGGTTCCTTGGAATTCAAGTCGGCATCCGTCCCGTTGCCCAGAGCAAACTGTGGGATAATTTGTCGTTTGATGGATGGTCGCAAGGCCCACGGCTACCCTCTCTGCTCACCATGACCCAGCCGCGCAAGATCCTGGTTACCAGTGCGCTTCCCTACGCCAACGGCCCGATCCACATCGGCCACCTGGTGGAGTACGTGCAGACCGACATCTGGGCGCGCTTTCAAAAGATGCGCGGGCACCAATGCTACTACGTGTGCGCCGACGATGCCCACGGTACCCCGATCATGCTGCGCGCGCGCCAGGAAGGCATCACTCCCGAAGCCCTCATCGCCCGCGTGGCCCAGGAGCACAAGGCGGACTTCGCCGAGTTCCGCGTTGGCTTCGACAACTACCACTCCACCCACTCCGAGGAGAACCGCGACTGCGCCACCCTGATCTACCGCCGCAACCGTGACGGCGGTCATATCGCCACCCGCTCCATTACCCAGGCCTACGACCCGGTGGAGCAGATGTTCCTGCCCGACCGCTTTATCAAAGGCGAGTGCCCCAAATGCGGCGCAGCCGACCAGTATGGCGACAACTGCGAGGCCTGCGGTGCCAGCTACTCCCCGAGCGAGCTGAAGAACCCCCGCTCGGCGGTCTCCGGCGCGGCGCCCGAGGATCGCGAATCCGAGCACCATTTCTTTAAGCTCGCCGACTTCGAGGAGATGCTCAAGGGCTGGACCCGTGGCGGTCACCTGCAGCGGGAGGTGGCCAACAAGCTCGACGAGTGGTTTACCGCCGGCCTGCAGGAGTGGGACATCTCCCGCGACGCCCCCTACTTCGGCTTCGAGATCCCGGACCACCCAGGGAAGTATTTCTACGTCTGGCTCGACGCCCCCATCGGTTACATGGCCAGCTTCCGCAACCTGTGCGACCGCACCCCGGGCCTGGACTTCGCAAGCTTCTGGAGCAAGGACTCCACCGCCGAGCTCTACAACTTCATCGGCAAGGACATCGTCTATTTCCACTGCCTGTTCTGGCCGGCCATGCTCCACGGGGCTGGGTTCCGCAAGCCCACGGCGGTATTCGTGCACGGGTTCCTTACCGTGGACGGACAGAAAATGTCGAAGTCGCGCGGGACCTTCATCAAGGCGCGGACCTACCTCAATCACCTCGATCCCGAGTTCCTGCGTTACTACTTCGCCGCCAAGCTGGGGGCGGGGGTGGACGACATCGACCTCAACCTGGGGGACTTCGCCCAGCGGGTGAATGCGGACCTGGTGGGCAAGGTAGTGAACATCGCCAGCCGCTGCGCCGGATTCATCAGCAAGCGCTTCGAGGGCCGCCTATCCGCCGAGCTCGCCGAGCCGGAGCTGTTCGACAGCTTCGTGCACGCCGGGAAAGAAATCGCCGCTGGCTTCGAGGGGCGCGAATACAGCCGCGCCGTGCGCGAGATCATGGCCCTGGCCGACCGCGCCAACCAGTACATCGACGAGAAAGCACCCTGGGTGGTGGCCAAGCAGGCCGGGCGGGAGCAGGAGCTCCAAGACATCTGCTCCATGGGTCTAAACCTGTTCCGGGTCCTCATCGGCTACCTTAAACCGATCCTGCCGCGAACCGCGGAGCGCTCGGAAGCCTTCCTGCGCATCCCAGCCCTCGCTTGGGACGCCCTGAGCACACCCCTGCTCGGCGAGCTGATCGATCCCTTCACCCCGCTCCTCACCCGCGTCGATCCCAAGGCGATCGAGGCCATGCTGGCGGACTCCAAAGAGGACCTGACCGCCCAGGAGGCGAAGAAGACCCGCCCCCACGAGACCAAAACGGAGGGCCATCTGGTGCGCGAGCCCCTGGCCGAAACCATCGAGTATGCGGATTTCGCCCGGGTGGACTTGCGGGTGGCGCGAATCGTTGCGGCCAGCGAGGTAGCGGGCTCCGATAAGCTGCTCGCGCTCACCCTCGATCTCGGCGGCGAGCAGCGCGCGGTGCTCGCCGGCATTCGCTCGGCCTATCGGCCCGAGGCATTGGTGGGACGCCTCACGGTGATGGTGGCCAACCTGGCACCGCGCAAGATGCGCTTCGGCAACTCCGATGGCATGGTGCTGGCCGCCGGACCCGGGGGCCAGGACATCTTCCTGCTGGCGCCGGACACTGGCGCCGAGCCTGGCATGCGTGTTCGCTAGCGCTGTGGGTCGCCCCGGGATATCCCCCAGCAAGGGCTGGTTGTAAGCCTGGTCCCGCGACACTAAGGTAAACAGAGCCCAAACGATCTGCGCATAACATGCAGGAATACGCCCTCATCCTCATCAGCACCGTCCTGGTGAACAACTTCGTTCTGGTGAAGTTTCTGGGGCTTTGTCCGTTCATGGGGGTGTCGCGCAAGCAGGAAACGGCCCTTGGCATGGGTCTGGCCACCACCTTTGTGCTCACCTTATCGGCGGCCATCGCCTACCTGATCAACCGCTACCTGCTCATGCCGCTGGGTATTGAGTACCTTCGCATCATCGCCTTCATCGTGGTCATCGCGGCGGTGGTGCAGTTCACCGAGACGGTGATCAACAAGACCAGTCCGGTGCTCTACCAGCTCCTGGGCATCTACCTACCCCTGATCACCACCAACTGTGCGGTGCTCGGGGTGGCGCTGCTCAATGTGCAGGCCGAGCACGGCTTTCTTGAGTCGGCCCTGTATGGCTTCGGGGCCGCCGTGGGCTTTTCCCTGGTCCTGACACTGTTCGCCGCGGTGCGCGAGCGGGTGGCGGTGGCCGACGTCCCGGAGCCGTTTCGGGGCAATGCCATCGCGCTGATCACCGC
>JAEHCY010000569.1 GCA_016880695.1 Chromatiaceae bacterium
CCCGGACCACCCCACCAGGCATTGGCGGAGGCAGAGGCACCGAGCAGGGCGGCGAGAGCGGCGGCAGTAGCAAGCTTGTTCATTTGTGGGTCTCCAAAAGTTGGTGTTGAGCAGCAAGTGGGTTTGTCAGAGCACTGTTTCGTGCTGATGGGGTATATAATATAAGAATATGCTTATAAAGCAAAATAGATAATGCCAATCTATGCTGATAGCATGATAGGATACGATCAGGACGCGTCGGGCGCCACCCGACGGCACATTAGGGCTCGCGCCCAATGCGCGGGTTCCGGTGCAGATGATGCGGATCGAGACCTCGCGCGAGCCGAAACGGGATCAGCGGAGACAAGGATGCGACTCGCCAGGCTGCCTTCACGGGTGTGAGACGCGTACCGCGGAACAATCCCCTGTGTATTCGCAGGTTGATCGGGTCACTTCTGGGCCCATCTACTACAGGAAGGATCGCGGACGCGATCCGCATCACGTGTCAGGAGGACACCATGAAACATCATTGGCTCCGCGAAGCCGTTGCGTACGGCGGTACGCCCATCCTTTTCTACGGCACGCTATATGGGACGCTGGGCTTACTGTTCCTGGCTGGGTCCCGCTTCCTCGATCCGAACATGGCCCCCGTGGGCGCGATCCTGTTGGCCACCGGCCTCGTATTCCCCACCATTTTCGTAATCGTCGCCTATTTCCAACGGGGTTTATCTCCGCGCGGACTGGGGTAGGCACGTCCGCGGATACGCCCACAGATCTCCCGGTTGGCTGTTCCTTTTTGGCGCCCGCGGAGGCCGGGGTCCTCTCCCTCGGCGGCGACCAGGCTGCGGTAGGGGTCAAGGTCTTGGGGGCGGGCGTAGTGGAGCTTGAGCTGTTTGCCGCTGAGGGTTAGGGTGGCCTGGAGGCGCAGGCGGTACCAGTGCTGGCCGGCATCCTTGAGAAATTCTCACGGGCCATGTCTAAGCTGCCCAAGAGGTGCTGATGCCCAGCGCGATGGTGTCGTACACCAGCGCCTTGGTGGCCTCGGCAGCCAAGGCCGGGTTAAGCCGCGAGTTCGTAACCCGCCTTTCCTGGCCTCCCGATCTAGGTAGGCCTCCATCCTCTGCTCCGTCTGTGAACGGGGACGCAGTCCGTCGCGCCAACCCCCGAATCTGCTAAACTGCCGCCGTCGTTGGGGGATGTATCCATGGATATCGCCGTCACTGAGGTTCTCGGTTACATGCAGGAGGTCGGCCGCAAGGCGCGGGCGGCGGCGCGCTTGCTGGCACGCGCCTCGACCGCGGCCAAGAATGCGGCACTGGCCGCCATCGCCGCCGATCTTGAGCAGCAGCGCCGAGCGCTTCTGGCGGAGAACCTGCTCGATCTCCAGGCCGGCGCCGCTAAGGGCCTCGGCGAGGCATTGCTCGATCGCCTGGAGCTCACCCCCGCGCGCATCGACGCCATGATCGAGGGCCTGCACCAGGTGGCGGCCCTGCCCGACCCCGTCGGCGCCATCAGCGATCTCAACTACCGGCCTTCCGGAATCCAGGTCGGCCGTATGCGCGTACCCTTGGGGGTGGTGGGGATCATCTACGAGGCCCGCCCCAACGTCACCGCGGACGCGGCGGCCCTCTGCCTGAAATCGGGCAACGCCACCGTGCTGCGGGGCGGCTCCGAGGCCTTCCACTCCAACCAGGCCATCGCCGCTAGCGTGCGCCGGGGGCTTGGGAGCGCCGGGCTACCGGCGGATGGGGTGCAGGTGGTGGTAACCACCGATCGCGCGGCGGTGGGGGCGATGATCAGCATGCCCGAATTCATCGACGTGATCATCCCGCGCGGCGGCAAGGGCCTGATCGAGCGCATCAGCCGCGAGGCGCGGGTGCCGGTTATCAAGCACCTCGACGGCATCTGCCACGTCTACATCGACGATCGGGCGGACGCCGACAAGGCCTTCCGGGTAGCCCTCAACGCTAAGACCCAGCGCTACGGCACCTGCAATACCATGGAGACCCTGCTCATCGCCGAGGGTGTGGCAGAGGCCATGCTCCCACGCTTCGGCGCCGCCTATCGGGAAAAGGGCGTCGAGCTCCGCGGCTGCCCCCGCACCTGTGAGATCCTGCCCCAGGCACTCCCCGCCACCGAGGACGACTGGGCAACCGAATACCTCGCGCCCATCCTGTCGATCCGTGTGGTGCCCGACCTCGATGCGGCCATCGACCATATCGCCCGCTACGGCTCGCAGCACACCGACAGCATCGTCACCGAGGACTACAGCCGCGCCCGGCGGTTCCTGCGCGAGGTGGATTCCAGCTCGGTGATGGTCAATGCCTCCACCCGCTTTGCCGATGGGTTCGAGTACGGGCTGGGGGCGGAGATCGGCATCAGCACCGACAAGTTCCACGCGCGTGGGCCCGTCGGCCTCGAGGGTCTGACCTCCGAGAAGTTCGTGGTGCTGGGAGACGGCCACATCCGCACGTGAGGGCGCGCGCGACCCTCATCGCTCCACCACCACCCCGGCGATGATCGGAGTCCTGGGCGGCACCTTCGACCCGATCCACTTCGGCCACCTGCGTCCCGCCCTAGAGGTGATGGAGGCGCTTGGGCTCACCGAGGTCCGCTTCATACCGCTCGGGGTTCCCCCCCACCGCAACCCCCCGTGCACCCGCCCCGAGCAACGGCTGGCCATGGTGCGGGCGGCCATCGCCCAGCAACCAGGCTTCGTGGCGGACGACCGGGAACTGCGCCGCGGGGGCCCCTCCTACACCTACGACACCCTGTGCGGCCTACGCGAAGAGCTCGGTTGGACCCTGCCCCTTTGCCTGCTCCTCGGCGCGGACGCCTTCGCCGAATTCTCGACCTGGCATCGTCCGGCGGACATCCTTGATCTCGCCCACCTCCTGGTGATGCAACGACCCGGAAGCCGGCCGCCCGCCGACCCCACCCTGGCACGCTGGATAGCCGAGCGGGCCACGGATCAGCCCACCGAACTGCGGACAGCCCCAGGCGGCCGGATCATTTTTCAGCGGGTCACTCAGCTCGACATCACGGCGACCGCCATCCGCGCCGCGGTGTCGGGAGATCGCAGCGCGCGGTATCTGCTGCCGGAGGCGGTACGCGAATACATTCGCAAACAACGACTGTACCGCGATTGATGACCGAGATGGGTTATGCTTGTCCCATCTATTCCCTTTCAAGAGGTAACTTCCCAGGACACCCTATGGAGCTCGAACAGCTACGCGAACTCGTCGTCAACACTCTCGAGGACATGAAGGCCAAGGACATCGTCATCCTCGATGTCCGCGACAAGACCAGTATCACGGACTACATGGTCATCGCCTCGGGCACCTCGGACCGTCATGTCAAATCCATCGCCGAAACCGTTGCCTTCCGCGCCAAGGAGGCGGGGGAACCGCCGCTCGGGAGCGAGGGGCTGCAGGAGGGCGAATGGGCCCTGGTCGACCTCAACGGCGTGGTGATCCACGTAATGCAACCCAAGGTCCGCGACTTCTACAACATCGAGCGGCTGTGGTCCGTCGATATCCCGGCGCGTAAGGCAGCGGGGCGCGGCCGCTAGATCCGCGCTCGTGGATCGCTTCGACCGCATCTTCGAGCTCAATCGCATTCTGCAGGCGGCCCGGCGCCCGGTCCCCCGGCGTCGCCTCGAAGAGGCGCTCGAATGCTCTCGTGCCACGGTCAAGCGCCTCATCGAGGACATGCGCCTCTACCTCAACGCCCCGATCCGCTACGATCGGGGCCGGGGCGGTTACCGCTACGACCAGTCCGAAGGGACGATGTACGAGCTTCCGGGGCTGTGGTTCAACCCCTCCGAGCTCCATGCCCTGGTGTCGGTGCAACAGCTCCTGGCCAGGGTACAGCCCGGTCTCCTCGACACCCACCTCAGGCCCCTGCAGCGGCGCATCGATGAGCTGCTGCGTCTGCAGCACGCGAGCAGTGACGAGGTGCCCCGCCGCATCCGCATCCTGCAAGCGGCGGCCCGCCCCACGGGACCCTTCTTCCAGAGCATCGCTGGCGCCCTGGCGCAACGTCAGCGCCTGCGTTTGCGTTATTACAACCGCGCCAGCGATGCCCAGAGCGAGCGTGTCGTCTCCCCGCAGCGGCTGACCCACTACCGAGACAATTGGTACCTGGACGCCTGGTGCCATCTACGCGAAGCCCTGCGCACCTTCGCCCTTGACGCAATCGAAGAGGCCCAGGCACTCTCCGAGCCCGCCCAGGACGTGGCCGATGCGGCGCTCGAGGAGCACCTCTCCGCCGCCTATGGCATCTTTGCCGGGACACCGGAGCAGATCGCGGTGCTCCGTTTCAGCCCCGAACGCGCGCGCTGGGTGTCACGCGAGCGCTGGCACTCGCGGCAAGAGGGACACTTCTTGCCTGACGGTCGCTATGAGCTGCGGGTGCCCTACGGCAACCCTCTGGAGTTGGTGATGGACATCCTCAGATACGGACCGGAAGTCGAGGTGCTCGCTCCCAACAGCCTCAGAAGCAGCGTGCGGGAACGCCTCGAGCAAACACTCGCCGTCTACCGGGAATCCCCTCCGACGATCTGAGCGCTCGCGGCCGGCCCGGCAACGGGTCAGTGACGGGCGTCTGTTAGAATGCCGCGATGGACGTCTCCCACATCCTGGCCCCCCTCAACCCGGCGCAGCGCGACGCCGTCACCGCTCCAGCGGGCAACCTGTTGGTGCTCGCCGGGGCGGGCAGTGGCAAAACCCGCGTGCTGGTGCACCGGATCGCCTGGCTGATCCAGGTCGAGGGCGCCTCACCCTGGTCGATCCTAGCCGTCACCTTCACCAACAAGGCGGCCCGCGAGATGAAGGGCCGCATCGAGGAGATCCTGGGCATGCCGATGGGGGGCATGTGGGTGGGCACCTATCACGGCCTCGCCCACCGCCTGCTGCGCGCCCACTGGCAGGAGGCGGGCCTCCCGCACGAGTTCCAGATCCTCGATTCCGAGGATCAGCTCCGGCTCATTCGGCGCGTGGTCAAGCAATTGGAGCTCGATGAGGCCCGCTGGCCACCGCGCCAGGCCCAATCGTTCATCAATGCACGCAAGGACGAGGGCCGGCGCCCTGATCACCTGGACCACCAGGGCGACCACTTCCTCAGCCAGATGCTGCGCATCTACCGCGAGTACCAGGAAGTCTGTAACCGCAGCGGTCTGGTGGATTTCGCCGAGCTACTGCTGCGCGCCCACGAGCTGTGGCGCGACCGCCCTGACATCCTGCATCACTACCGCCAGCGCTTCGGACACATCCTGGTGGACGAGTTCCAAGACACCAACGCCATCCAGTACGCCTGGCTGCGGCTACTGAGCGGGGAACGCGGCAACCTGTTTCTGGTGGGCGACGACGATCAGTCGATCTACGGCTGGCGGGGCGCGCGGGTGGAGCACATTCAGGGCTTCATCACGGACTTTCCCGACACCCAACTGGTGCGCCTGGAGCAGAACTACCGGTCCACCGGCACCATTCTCAATGCGGCCAACGCCCTGATCGCCAACAACGCCTCCCGACTCGGCAAGAACCTCTGGACCGACGGCAGCGAGGGCCAACCGATCCGGCTCTACGCCGCCTTCAATGAGGTGGACGAGGCGCGCTTTGTGGTGGAGCGCATCCGCCAGGCCGCGATGCATGGCCACCGGCGTGCCGAGATCGCGATTCTCTACCGAACCACCGCCCAGTCGCGGCTGTTCGAGGAGTCCCTCATCCAGGCCCAGATCCCTTACCGCGTCTATGGCGGACTGAGGTTCTTCGAGCGGGCCGAGATCAGGGACGCCCTCGCCTACCTGCGCCTGGTCGCCAACCCTGAGGACGACGCGGCCTTCGAGCGCGTGGTCAACACCCCCCCGCGCGGGATCGGGCTTCGCACCCTGGATCTGGTGCGCGCGCAAGCCCGCGAGCAGGGCTTGGCCCTTTCCCAGGCGGCCCGGCACCTGACGCAAGGCGGGGCGCTCGCGGTCCGTGCGGCGAACCCCCTGCGGCAGTTCCTCACCTGGCTCGGCGAGCTGCGCACCGCCACCGGGGAGCTCCGACTCGACCAGATCGTCGCCCAGGTCATCGAGGCCAGCGGCCTCCCCGAGCATTACCGCCAGGCAAAGGACGGCAAGGGCGTGGACCGCATCGAGAACCTCGAGGAGCTGGTCAACGCCACCCGTCAGTTCACCAACGAGACAGACGCCGAACCCGCGGATGCCCTCGCCGCCTTCCTCGCCCACGCCGCGCTGGAGGCCGGCGAGGCCGAAGGGGACGCCTTCGAGGACTGCGTCCAACTCATGACCCTGCACGCCGCCAAGGGCCTGGAGTTTCCCCTGGTGTTCATCGTCGGCGTCGAGGAGAGATTGTTCCCCCACAGCCTGTCGGTGGGAGATCCCCATCGGCTGGAGGAAGAACGCCGGCTCTGCTATGTGGGCATGACCCGCGCCATGCAGGAGCTTTACCTCTCCTATGCCGAGTCCCGACGTCTGCACGGGTCGGAGAGCTGTCCACAGCCGTCGCGGTTCCTCAGTGAGATCCCCCCCGAGCTGATCGAAGAGGTGCGCTTGCGCGGCGGTTACGCCCAGCCTGCCCGCTGGATACCGACGCGCCCTACGCTCACCGAGGAGGGCTTTCGGCTAGGGCAACGGGTGCGGCATCCCAAGTTCGGTGCGGGGGTGGTGTTGAACAGCGAGGGACGCGGACCGAGCGCACGCATTCAGGTGAATTTCGAGGCCGCGGGCAGCAAGTGGCTGGTGATCGCCTACGCCAATCTGCAGCCCCTCGGCAGCTGAGCGACAACTCGCCGCGCAGCCTCACGCCGCCGTTCCCGGACCCCTCTGCTAGAATCCAGGCCCAGCGCCGACGGGGTCTCGCCGTAGCGCTCCCCTCGAGGCTATGGCCATAACCATCCGATGGAGAAAAACCCATGCAACGCCGTGATTTCGTCAAGAAGGTAGGCGCCGGGGGCCTTGCCCTGAGTGCCGGTCTGACAGGCACCGTCCGGGCAAAATCCGATGCCGAGTTCAAATGGAAGATGGTCACCACCTGGCCGAAGAACTTCCCCGGCCTGGGCACCGGCGCCAACAGGTTGGCGGAGTTGATCGGCGAGATGAGCGGCGGCCGCATCCAGGTGAAGGTGTACGGGGCGACCGAGCTGGTCCCGGCGCTGGAGGTGTTCGATGCCGTCTCCCGCGGCACCGCCGAGATGGGTCATGGCGCCGCCTATTACTGGAAGGGCAAGAGCGAGGCGGCCCAGTTCTTCTCCACCGTCCCCTTCGGACTCACGGCCCAGGAGATCAACGGCTGGTTCTACTACGGGGGCGGCCTGGAGCTTTGGCAGGAGCTCTACGGCCAGTTCGGCCTGATCCCCGCACCGGCGGGTAACTCCGGCGTGCAAATGGGGGGCTGGTTCAACAAGGAGATCAAGAGCGTCGAGGACCTCAAGGGCCTGAAGATGCGTATCCCCGGCCTGGGCGGCGAGGTCCTGACCCGTGCCGGTGGCACGGCGGTGAACCTGCCAGGAGGTGAGCTGTTCACCGCCCTGCAGTCGGGGCTGATCGATGCCACCGAATGGGTGGGACCCTACAACGACCTGGCGTTCGGACTCTACAAAGCGGCCAAGTATTACTACTACCCCGGCTGGCACGAGCCCGGCACCTGCCTCGAGGCGATGATCAACAAGAAGGCCTTCGAGGCCCTGCCGAAGGACCTGCAATCCATCGTGCTCAACGCCTGCAAGGTAGTGAACCAGGACATGCTGGCGGAGTTCACCGCCCGCAACCCCGGCGCGCTGCAGGACCTGGTCAAGAAGCACGGGGTAGAGCTCAGACGCTTCCCCGACGATGTGATCAAAAAACTCAAGCAGCTCTCTGACGAGGTGGTCGCGGAGATCGGCCAGAAGGATGAATTCTCGAAAAAGGTCTACGCCTCCTACGCGAAGTTCCTGCAGCAGTGCAGGGAGTATTCGGGCGTCTCCGAGCTTGCCTACCTAATTGCCCGCGACCGCACCTGATCGAGCCACCGCGCAGGGCCGGTCCCCCCTCTCGGTTGGGCCGACCTCTCCTCCCCCGCTCGGGCTCTACGTCCATGTCCCCTGGTGCGTGCGCAAGTGCCCCTATTGTGACTTCAACTCCCATCCGCTGAGGGGGGCACTCCCAGAGAGCGCCTACGTCGCCGCCCTGCTCGGAGATCTCGAGCAGGACGCCACGGGCCTGTCGGAGCGGCCCCTGCAGTCGGTATTCATCGGCGGTGGCACCCCGAGCCTGCTCTCGCCGGCCGCGATCAACCAATTGCTCCAAGGCATTGGGGAGCGCATCCCCTGCGCCCCTGGGATGGAGATCACCCTAGAGGCCAACCCCGGGACGGTGGACGCCGCTCGCTTCGAGGGTTATCTGCGCGCAGGGGTGAACCGCCTCTCGCTTGGCGTGCAGAGCTTCTCCGCCGACAGCCTGGTGCGGCTGGGGCGTATCCACGACCCCCGGCAGGCGCGCGACGCCGTGGTCGCTGCACAGCGGGTGGGGTTCCGCGAGATCAATCTGGATCTCATGTACGGCCTGCCGGGACAGACCCTCGCCATGGCCGCGGACGACCTCGCGGCGGCACTCGCGCTTGCCCC
>JAEHCY010000570.1 GCA_016880695.1 Chromatiaceae bacterium
CTCGGTGCCTCTGCCTCCGCCAATGCTTGGTGGGGTGGTCCGGGGGGTTGGGGGGATCGCAACTTCATGAACGACTTCTTCGGTGATGGCTCGGGCGACTTCAGCATGAGCATGAGCGGCGGGGGCCGCGGCTCGGGTCGCGGGTACAACCGCTATAACGACACCTACGGCTACGGCCCCTACGGTTGGGGTGCGCCCTACGGCTACGGTGCCCCCTACGGCAACCCCTACGCGGCTCCGGTCCCGCCAGTGGCGGCGGCCACCCCCGAGTCCAAGTAAGGCCCCCGGTTAAAGGCTTGCCCCTCGGGATGCCCGGCACAGGGATGTGCACTACCCAACAACGACCTTCTTCTCAAACCTTATCGCAGGTGTGTGCCATGAACAAGCTAACGAAACTCGCCGTTGCGGCGGCATTGGCCGGGGCTTCGGCCTCCGCGAGTGCTTGGTGGGGTGGCCCTTTCTCAAGCTGGGGCGACGATTTCTTCGGTGACGGTTGGGGCGACTTCAGCCTGAGCTTCAGTGGCGGCGGCCACGGCTGGGGTCGCGGTTACAACCGCTACTACGACTACGATGGCCCCTGGGGTGCGGGCCCCTACGGCTACTACGGCGCGCCCTACGTGCCCTTTGCCGGCCCCGCCCTGCCCGAGTCACAGCAGGCGGCGATGACCGACCAGCAGAAGGACTTCGCCGAACAGCAGACCAAGATGATGCAGCAAGCCGCCGAGGCCCAGCGTAAGGCCGGGGAACAGATGACGGCCCAGCATACCAAGATTATGCAGCAGGCGGTGGAAGCACAGCGCAAGGTAGCCGATCAGATCGCCGCCCAGCAGGCCCAGCAGTGGCAGGATCGGGCGAAGGATCCGATGCGCTCCGACCCCTTTGCAAGGATCGAGCCGCCGTCGATGGAGATGCCGTCCCTGGAGTCGCCCTTCGGCCCGCCGCTGCCCGAGCACGTGAAGAAAGCGATGGAGGAGTCCAACGCCTACGCGAAGAAGCGGATGGAAGAGTCCAACGCCCGTTTCGAGAAAGCGCGCAAGGAGATGGCCGCGGCGCGCGAGGAGCGCATCAAGGAGATGGAGAGCCGTCGCAAGGAGATCTTCTCGCACGGTACGCCATGGGCCTACCAGGAGCCTGCGAACAATGTGATGTAAGCCGGTCGCCCCTCCTCCCGGACGACCGCCCAGGCCGCGACGGCAAACCGCCGTCGCGGCCTGTTTCTTCTTGGGTTCGGGGCGATCGAACCCGCCCCGAGATATTCCGCTAGCCGGCTAGCGGTCCTGCGCCGGCGATATCCGCGGAAACCTCACTGGCGAACTTCTCGAAGTTGGCCTGGAACAGACCGGCCACCTTGCGCGCCTCGGCGTCGTAGGCGGCGGGATCGCGCCAGGTGTTGCGGGGATTGAGCATCTCGGTCGGCACCCCGGGGCAGGACTCGGGCACCGCCACACCGAACACCGGGTGGGTCCAGGTGGGCACGTCCTTGAGCTTGCCATCGAGCACCGCGTTGACCATGGCCCGGGTGTGGGGAATGTCCACGCGCTTGCCGGTGCCGTAGCCGCCCCCGGTCCAGCCGGTGTTGATCAACCAAACCTGGGCCCTGTGCTCGTTGAGCTTCTGGCCCAGCAGCTCGGCGTAGCGCTGGGGGTGCAGTGGCAAGAACGGGGCGCCGTAACAGGCGCTGAACACGGGCGAGGGTTCGGTAACGCCCTTCTCGGTACCCGCCACCCGGGCCGTGTAGCCCGAGATGAAGTGATACATTGCCTGCTCGGTGGTGAGGCGCGAGACCGGCGGCAGTACGCCGAAGGCGTCGCAGGTGAGAAACAGCACCGTGTCCGGATGGCCGCCGCGGCCCTCGAGGGTCGCGTTGGGGATGGCGCTGATGTGATAGGCCCCGCGGGTGTTTTCGGTGAGCGAGTCGTCGTCGAGGTTCAAATGCCGGTTGTCCGAACCCAGGGTCACGTTCTCCAGCACAGTGCCAAAACGCTGAGTGGTGGCATAGATCTCCGGCTCGGCCTTCGGCGAGAGGCGGATCATCTTCGCGTAGCAGCCGCCCTCGAAGTTGAACACCCCATTGTCACTCCAACCGTGCTCATCGTCACCGATCAGGGTACGGGCGGCATCGGCCGACAGGGTGGTCTTACCCGTACCGCTGAGGCCGAAGAAGAGCGCCGTGCGCCCGTCAGGGCCGATGTTGGCCGAGCAGTGCATCGGCAGCACGTTGCGGAACGGCATCAGGTAGTTCATGACGGTGAAGATGGATTTCTTGATCTCCCCCGCATAGCTCGTTCCGCCGATCAGCACCAGGCGCTTGGCGAAGTTGAGGGTGATGAAGGTCTCGCTGCGGGTCCCGTCCACCGAGGGTATGGCGTGGAAACGGGGCGAATCGATGACCGTGAACTCGGGTACGAAGGTGCTGTAGTCCTCCGGTCGCGGCTGAATGAACAGGTTGCGGGCGAATAGGTTGTGCCAGGCGTACTCGGTGATGATGCGAACCGGCATGCGGTATTGAGGGTCGGCCCCGACAAAGCAGTCCTGCACGTAGACGTCCTTCATCTGCAGGTAGGAGGCCAGGCGGTGGTGGAGCTGATCGAACCGCTCCGCCGCGATCGGCTGGTTCACGCTACCCCACCAGATATGGGCCTCGCTTTCGGGCTCCCGCACTACGAACTTGTCGTTGGCCGAGCGACCCGTGTGATGTCCCGTGCGCACTACCAGGGGTCCCATGTGCGAGAGACTGCCCTCCCGCCGCAGGATGGCATGCTCGTAGATCTCCGGGGTTGGGAGATTCCAGTAAACGGTGTTGAGGTTATACAGGCCGTGGTTCTCCAGACCGTGAGCGGTTTCGGTGCGTTCTACTGCGTGCATGGATCAGGACCTTTGGTGTGTGACGTGAAACGGGGGAAATAGGGGGGTGCTTGGTGCCCGCCGGGAGTTTAGGGGTGGTTTGAGGCAATTTCCATCGGTGCGCGCCCGAAACACCCCGCGCGAAGTCAATTTTTTATCGAAGTTCCCCGCAGCCCTGTACGGGTCGGTGGTGCCTACTCTTTAGGGGCCAAGCGGAGACTCCTTTGCTCGGGCTTCTTTGCCGTGCCGGCGGTGTGCCCCGGCTTCTCTCCGGGCATGACCAGGCGGGGATCGCAACGAGAATAGGTAATGTCGTTGTAGTGGCTGACCATACAACCCTCGGTGCTCCCGTCGCGGTTCTTCTTCAGCCCCCGACCTTGGTCCCCGAAGTCGCGTGGAGCAGCTTGATGCCCGTTGGGGCTCACCAGGGCGGCACCCGAATAGGCCTTTCGGGTCTCCCCGTAAGTAACCTCCCCGTAGGGGCGGGTGCTGGGCTTCGGATCGTAGGGGCCGGCGACGACGGTCAAGGGAGCGAAGGCGAGCAGCAGCCCGACCCCCACTCCCAGCGGGCCGGTCATTCGGCCAGCCTCCCGCGCGCGGGGTTCCTTTCCCGGCCGGATAACTGGCGCAATTCTGCCGAGGCATTGACGAGGAAGGGTGAGCATGCAGCGGTGCAAGCGAAGCGCTTTGTCGATTCCGCCATCCTAACACCACATCCGGCATAGATTCGATCGCACCGAGCGGTTTGCCAGCGGCAGAGTCTCCGCGGGGCCTTGGGGGAGCATCCGATTCGCCCGCTCGGTGGATCTGGGCACCAAGGAAAAGGGTTCCTTGCCTGTTGGGTTGCCTGTGCTCTACTGCACCGATCTTTCCCTGTTAAGCGGGGGCCGCGACACTTTGCTCGATGCAGCAGTCGCCACGCCGGGGCTAGGATAATCGCGCCTCGTCAAGCCAGCTCAGTGCCCCATGATGCCTTGAACCAAGCGCAATTGGGCGACCTTAATCCCTTGACGAGAGCATCTCTTCGATACTAGATTCCCCTTCGGCTCCAGCCGCCGTGCGGTTGGATTTCCTATCCCCATCGGCGGCCTCGGCTGGGTCGTTTCGCTGTGCCTGGCCGGCTTCTGGTTCGGCAACATGCCGTGGATCAGGCAGAACCTGTCGCTGGTCATCGTCGCCATCATCGTCATCTCGCTGGTGCCGGTCGTGGTCGGCTACGTCAGGCACCGGACCGCGCCCTGATGCGCTGGCTCGCTGTCCTCCTCGCGCTCGCCCTGGCCGGTTGCGCGACCAGGATGGCGAAGGACGGCAGCACGACCACCACGGTCGACGTCAAGTACCTGGCCAAGACTGAAGTCGACCGCATCACCGACACGGTGCGCGTGGAAGTCACTGCCGGGCTCCTGCTGATCGCCGACAAGCTCTACCGGCGCAACCCGCGCGAATGGAAAAAGGCCGGCCTGGTCAGCCGCGAGGCGGCCGTCGAGCGCCTGCGCCTGCGCCAGTACCGGTCGTTCCCCGAATTCGGCGGCGCGCGCGAGCGGCAGGCGGCGACTCTCGCCTTCACCGAGGGCTATCAGGGCGACCGGGTCGCGGCCCTGGTCTTCGGCCTGCTGACCATGACCGACGCGGCGTTCGCGCACAAGAGCCGATCCTCTCACTGCGCCGGGGGCTTCGTCGCTGCGCTCCTCAACGTTAGCCAATTACTCCTCCAGTGCTCACTCCTCGGGCGCCCTGCTCACGTGCTGCCTTCACTGCGACCTTCGGTCGCTTC
>JAEHCY010000571.1 GCA_016880695.1 Chromatiaceae bacterium
AACCCAAAGCGGACAGTTTATGTGCTACTGAACCGGACAGATCTATTTGTTGCCAACATGGCAGACTCGGCGCTGTTGCCCCCTGGCGGGGAGTTGGCTAGGATGCATGGGGGCTGGCTCCTCGGAGGGTTGCTGTGGTTTGGCTACCTCTAGCTTACCATCCGGGGCCACCAGCCCCCTGGTTTTCATCGTTATATCAATCGGTTAAGGCTTAAGTAAGTGCCATTCCCGTCAGACACCTTTCTCGTGCTTGAGCGAAAACCCCCAAATGCCCGCCGGGCGGCGTCTGGAGCCTATCCATGGCGCTCCGGCGAGCCGTTTTAGGCACCGCCTAGGTGTGCGAACCGGACACCGTTGGTGCCAGATTTTCTCATACGCCACGGCCGTCATGCCTACGTAATTGATGCAAAGTACAAAGGACACTTTCAGGAACTTGATGAGGTCCGTTGGAGAGTGATGGCCGAAGAGTTACGGGAAGAGCACCGGCACGGCGTGCACCAGGTCCTGGCGTACGCATCCCTCTTTGAATCGGATGATATTACCTCGGTTCTCGTCTACCCGATGCACACAGGAACCTGGCAGCGACTTGTAGCCATAGAAAACACGGTTAAGAAAGCGAGGATACTATCGGGGCAACGGCAGGTTAATTTGGCTCTCGTTGGTATTCCCATACGCATCTCAGGGGGACCGATATAGCGTCCGTTAAAAGGTCGCTTGATGGTTTGAGAGTATTTTAATTGCGCACGGTCCGTAGTGCAGCAAGGAGAAAAAAGGAATCTCGTTCAGATCATGGGAGGCCGCTCCTGATTGAATGCAAGAATGCCCTGCGGGCAAGACTTTCCGATGGACCGTGAAGGTTGATTTCCAGTGCACTCGCTTCTATCGCCCGACCGATTTCGACATAGTAGCCGCCTGCCTTCACCCCTGTACCGAGCGGTGGGAGTTCCGCTTCGCCATTATCCGGACGCTCGCCCCCCACAAGCACTGCGCCGGACGGTTGAGCAATTTGGTACGCCTGGATGGGCGTTGGTCTGCCGACGCCATGGGGACGTTCGCGCGTGTCCTCTAACTCCGAGTCCGACCATCGTACCCAGCGGGTCTCCCCAAGTTTCGCGGGTCGCCGTCCAGCCTCTGCTTTGGCATCGGCCATCAAGCGGCGCAACCGCAAGGTTGGGACCATGGCTGAGCTAGCCCTGCGTCATGCACTCTGGCCGCTCGGACTGCGTTACCGATTGAACTACAAAGGGCTGCCAGGTACACCGGATCTAGTCTTTTCACGACAGCGCGTTGTCGTCTTCGTGGACGGCGACTTTTGGCACGGCCGCGACTGGGAACAATGGAAAGATCGGCTGCAGGCAGGCATGAGCGCCGCCTACTGGCTGGCCAAAATTACCTACAACCGCGAGCGGAACCGCCGCAACGATGCCCTGCTCGCCGGTCTTGGATGGAAGGTGGTCCGTCTATGGGAGACGGATGTCCTAGGGACCCTGAGGGGGCTGCGAACGGGATCTTGGGACTGATGGTTTCTTGAGGACCAGGCCCCGGAAGGTGGTGGCGGTTACGGGTTAGGCGCTGAAGCTCCCGAAAAAAGGTCGGCTCGCGAAAATTTCTGCACGACCCCTCAGCCCATCAGGTGCACACCAGCGTCCAGGTACAGGGTATCGCCGGTGAGGTGCCGCCCGTAGGGGCTGGCGAGGTAGGCGCAGAGCTGACCCACATCTCCGATGTCGACCAGTTGCCCCAGCGGTGCCCGGCGAGCCGCCTCATCGACAAGTTGGTCGAAGTCCTTCAAGCCTGAGGCAGCGCGGGTGCGCAGAGGGCCCGGGGAGATGGCATGCACCCGGATCTGCTGCGGGCCAAGCTCCCAGGCTAGGTAGCGGCAACTTGCCTCCAGCGCGGCCTTGACCGGCCCCATGACGTTGTAGTGCGACACCACCTTCTGGGCACCGTGGAAGCTCATGGTAAAGAGGGTGCCGCCGTTCCGCATCAGCGGTGCGGCGAGCCGCGCCATGCGAATGAAGGAGTGGCAGGAGATGTCCATGGCAATGGAGAAACCGGCCGCCGAGCAGTCCACCAGCCGCCCCTGGAGGTCCTCCTTCGGGGCGAAGGCGATGGCGTGCACCAGGGTGTGAAGCTCACCCCAGCGCTGTTGGATCGCGGAGAAGACGGCCTCCAGCTCGCCGGGTTTGGAGACGTCGAGGGGCAGCAGAAGCTCGGCCCCGAGCTCCCGGGCCAGGGGCTCCACATAGGGGCGGGCCTTGTCGTTGAGGTAGGTGACGGCCAGCTCCGCCCCCTGCTCCCGGAATGCCCGGGCACAGCCATAGGCGATGGAGTGCTCGTTGGCAATGCCGACCACCAGGGCCTTTTGGCCCGACAGGATCGGTTGGCGCGAATGCTCTGCCATCGGATGTGTGCTCTTAATTCGTCTGTTCGATGAGCCGGCGGGTGTGGCGCGCGATCATCAGCTCCTCGTTGGTGGGGATCACCCAGGCCGATACCCGACTGGTCAGACTGGTGATGCGGGGACCGCCAGCCACATTGGCCGCGGGGTCTACCTCCACCCCGAGCCAGGCGGCGCTGCGGCAGATCCGCTCGCGGATCTCCGCCGAATGCTCGCCGATGCCGGCGGTGAACACCAGGGCATCGAGGCCGCCCAGGGCCGCGGCGAGGGAGCCGAGCTCGCGCCCGATGCGGTAGACGAAGAGCTCCACCGCTAGCTGTGCGCGTGGCTCCTCACTGGCGAGCAGGGTGCGCATGTCGCTCGAGACTCCGGAGACACCGAGCAGCCCCGATTCCTTGTAGATCAGCCGCTCGATGGCACGGGCATCCATGCCACGCTGATCCATGAGATAGAGCAGCACCCCGGGGTCGAGGGTACCGCTACGGGTACCCATCGGCAGCCCCTCGACGCCGGTGAAACCCATAGTGCTCGCCATGCTCCGGCACCCCTGCAGCGCGCAGGCGCTTACGCCGTTGCCAAGATGGCAAACCACCGCCCTACCCTCTGCGGCGCGCCGGTCGAATCGGCCGAGCACCGAGGCAATGTACTCGTAGGACAGGCCGTGAAAGCCATAGCGGATCACCCCCGCCTCGGCATACTCCAGCGGCAGGGCGTAGAGTCGGGAGATCGGTGGACTGGTACGGTGGAACGAGGTGTCGAAACAGGCCACCTGGGGCACCTCGGGGAGACGATCGAGAAGCCGTCGCACCGGGGTCAGGTTGTGGGGCAGATGCAGGGGAAACAGCGGGACGAATCCTTCTAGGTAGCCCAGGATCTCCGGGCCCACCACCACCGGCTCGGTGAAGTCGAGCCCCCCGTGCACCACCCGATGGCCCACGCCCACGAGGCGGTCATCGGCGAGCTTGTAGCGCAGGTAGCCGATCAGGTGATCGAGCGCGCCCTCGTGTCCGGGGGGACTCTCCGCATCCCAGGTGCGCTCGCTGACCAGGGCACCGTTCGCGTCCTTGGCCACGAAACGGGCCTCGGTGTAGAGGCCCTCGATCTGCCCCCGCAGCAGCAGATCCAGCTCCTGGTCGGCCAGACCAAAGATGGAGAATTTGATGCTCGAGGAGCCTGCGTTGAGAACGACGATGGTGTCACGCATGGGGTGTCCTCCTAGCGTGGGGTCAGGCTGGGCTCACGGCGACGCGCCTGGGCGACCAGGGCCATAACCGCGGTGGAGGCCAACCGGGTGCGTACGCTATCGGCACGGCTGGTGAGCACGATGGGCACCCGCGCGCCGAGCACAATGCCCGCCCCGTCCGCCCCGGCCAGGTACTGGAGCTGCTTGGCCACCATGTTGCCGGCCTCCAGATCGGGCAGCAGCAGAATATCCGCCCGCCCCGCCACCGGGGAGACGATCTTCTTGGTCCGGGCGGCCTCCTCGCTGATGGCATTGTCGAAGGCCAGCGGGCCATCGAGGATGCCGCCGGTGATCTGGCCCCTATCCGCCATCTTGCACAGGATGGCGGCATCCACCGTGGCCTGCATGATGGGGTTCACCGTCTCCACCGCAGCCAGGATCGCCACCCGCGGCAGGTCGATGCCCAGCACCTGGGCCAGCTCGATGGCGTTCTGGACGATATCCACCTTGTCCTTCGCCGTCGGCGCGATGTTGATGGCGGCATCCGTCACCAGGAGCAGGCGCGGATAGGCCGGCACGTCCATGACGAAGACGTGGCTCACGCGCCGTGCCGTGCGCAACCCCGTCGTCGAGGCCACCACCGCGCCCATAATCTCGTCGGTGTGCAGCGAGCCCTTCATCAGTGACTCCACCTCCCCCGCCCGCGCCATGGCCACCGCCCGCTCCGCCGCCGCGTGGCTGTGCTCGGTGGAGACGATGCGATAGGGCGAGAGGTCCACCCCCTCGGCCTGCGCGACAGCGCGGATCCTGTGCTCGGGGCCCACCAGCACCGGGTCGATCAGTCCGCGCTTGGCTGCCTCGAGAGGACCCAGGAGCGAGTCGCGGTCACAGGGATGGACAATGGCGCAGACAACGGGCGGCGCGCCCTGGCAACGCCTGAGCAGTCGAGCGAAGCCATCGTTGCGCCGCAGGATCACCTCTGGGGTGGAAATGTCGGTGTAGCGGATGCGCTCGGTGGGCGCGGCCACGGTAATGGTGCCCGAGACCAGCACCTCATCCCCGCGCCGCACCTGGCAGTCGAAGACGATCCGGTGGTCCGCGGAGTGCTTCTCCAGCGCGGTCACGGTACCCACCAGCTCGTCACCCACCGTGAGGCTGCCGGAGAACTGAAGGTTCTGGGCCAGGATGTTGGTCCCGGGCCCGGGCAGCCGCCGGTTGAGCAGGCCCGAGACCAGCGCCTCCGCCCCCACCGCCTCCACAACCATCTCTCGGGGGGGTGCGTCCAGATCGACATCGTAGGGGTCGATGTCGCCGGAGACCAGGGCGAGCGCCTCCACATCGGCGCGGCTCAGGCGGCGGGACAGGCTCAGGGTTGCCCCCACCGGGATCTCGTCGTAGGTCTGATTGGTGTAGGAGTCCATGGTCGGCCCTTTCGGTTTAGGGTTGTGCAAACGATCACGACGCTGGAAGATGCCCGGCGCCTCCTTAGCCCTGCGGTGGGCTCAGAACCCCGCCACCCGTACCGAGCACCCCCTGGATGCGGGCGA
>JAEHCY010000572.1 GCA_016880695.1 Chromatiaceae bacterium
CCGCGGTAGGGGTTGATGGAGCGGTCGAAGGGGAGGTCCGGTGACTGATTGCGGGAGATGACCGTGCGGCTCGTGTCGACTTGAAGCTCGGTACGCAGGGGTTCTGGCTCGCCGGGGAACCAGCCGTCGTCGATGGCCTGGCGCTGGTGCTCGGCGTAGCGGTTATCGGGGTTGCCGAGGGCCCCGCGGCCGCGGGGCCGGCGCTGCGAGTCGGCGGGGGTGACGCCAAGGCGCGAGGGCGGGTTAATCTTGCGCATCTGGTAGCTTGGTCCCGGGCCTTCGCGGCTCTATAGTCTTCGACGCTTTCCATCCTTACTCATTGCAGCCGTCTAAGGAGAAGATCCATGTCTGCGAAAAAGATCTTGATGCTCGTCGGCGACTTTGTCGAAGACTATGAGGCCATGGTGCCCTTCCAAATGCTCTTGATGGTGGGACACGAGGTCCACGCCGTCTGCCCGGACAAGAAGCCCGGCGAGCGCGTGCGCACGGCGGTGCACGACTTCGAAGGCGACCAGACCTACAGCGAGAAGCCGGGCCACCTCTTCGCCATCAACGCGGACTTCGCCGCGGTAGACCTCGCCACCTACGACGCCCTGGTCATTCCCGGGGGCCGAGCGCCCGAGTATCTGCGGCTTAACCCGCGGGTGATCGAGATCGTGCGCCACTTCGCCGAGGCCGACAAGCCCATCGCCTCCATCTGTCATGGCCAGCAGATCCTGGTGGCGGCCGGTGTGCTGGAGGGCAAACAGGCCACCGCCTACCCGGCGGTGCGGCCCGAGGTGGAGCGGGCCGGCGGGTGCTGGTGCGAGGTCAACGCAACCTTCTCCAACGCCTACGTGGATGGCAACCTGGTCACGGCCCCGGCCTGGCCGGCCCACCCGGAATGGATGCGGAAGTTCCTGCAGGTGCTCGGGACCCGGATCGAGCCCTGATTGGGGCGATGTGCCCACAGCTCTTTGTCTACGGCACCCTGATGCGCGGCGAGGTGAATCATCGCCTGCTCGGCGCGGCGGAGTATGTCGGGGCCCATCGCACCGAGCCCGGTTTCACCCTGTATCGGCTGGGGGCCTACCCGGGGGTGGTGCGCGGTGGGAAGACGCGCATCGCGGGCGAGGTGTACCGCCTCACGCGGGCGGAGTTTCGGCGCATCGACGCCCTGGAGGAGCACCCCCGGCTCTACCGCCGGGAGCTGATCCCCACGCCTTACGGCCGCGCCTGGATCTATCTTTTCCGCGGCAGCCGGCGGGCCTGTACCCTGATACCCTCGGGGGACTGGCGCAGGCTGACGGATGCGGCGGGTGGGTTAACCGCCGCGGTCATTCGCCACACCCGCGATCCCAAGAATCCGCGTTGGCAGCAGCGACCACTCTGATCCGCACCCATTTTTCCGACAAGGAGACCGCTATGTCCGAAGAAGGTCGATTCACCATCCACCTCGAGCAGTTCGAGGGCTATCAGATCAACGTCCGTTTCGACTGGAACAAGGCCGCGGACCTCCTCATGGATGAGCCGCCGCCCCTGGGCGAGGCCTCTGGTCCCAACGCCTCGCGTATGCTGGCCGCGGCGGCGGCCAACTGCCTGAGCGCGAGCCTGCTCTACTGCCTGAGCAAGGAAGACCCGCCGGCCCACAACCTCAAGACCGAGGCCTCCTGCGTCCTGGTGCGCACCGAGAAGGGACGGCTGCGCATCGGCCACATGGAGGTCAAGCTGATCTTGGGCGATGCGCTCGGGCAGTCCAAGCGCTTCGATCGCTGCAAGGAGTTGTTCGAGGACTTCTGTGTGGTAAGCGCCAGCATCCGCCAGGGGATACCGATCAAGGTCCAGATCACCAACCAGGCGGGCGAGGTATTGCACCAGTCGGGTTGAGGGCGGTGCGTGGATCTCTCCGGGGTGCCCGCCGCATGGCGGGACCGGGGCTTCAGTTGCGCCGTCTGGACCGACCCCCCGGGGCAAGTGTGGGCTGATTTCGTCCACCTGACCGATGAGTTGGTGATGCTGATCGAAGGCGAGCTGGAGCTTCGGTTTGGCGCTCGAGCGCTCCATCCCCAGCCTGGGGAAGAGATTCTGATCCCGGCAGGCGCGCTTCACACCCTGCGCAACGTGGGCGCTACCCAAAACCGATGGTATTAGGGTTACCGCCGAGACTGAACGACAAGGCCGCGTATTCCCGGCCCGAATCCCTCTGGAGCCGGGGTGCGATCAGGGTCTGCGCGGAACAAACACCTCGATGAGGGACCCGCCGCGCC
>JAEHCY010000573.1 GCA_016880695.1 Chromatiaceae bacterium
AGACGCCGCCCGTCCCCCTGAAGCACCGTCCAGAGCGCATCCAACTGAACCTCACCGGAGACCCCCGCATCGAATCGGCGGATCTCCGCCGTCACCTGGAGATCCACCGGCACCGCACCCTCCCAGGGATAGGTCAGTACCCTGGCGGTGCCCAGCAACCGACCGAGGTTCTGGGCGAGCACCCGCTCCACGTCCTGCTGCAGCGGGCCGGCCCAGCGTTCGAACTCGTTGACCTCGAGACGATTGGGCGTCACCCGTTTGACCATCTGCGGTTGGTCCAGGTAGGCTGGAAGCTGTATCGGCCCGACACCGACGATGAGCTCAGAGCCGGGGATCAACGGCTTCTGCTCGATGGGGGTCAGCACGTAGAAATGGGCGGGCGCCGAGGTGGCGCAACCCCCTAGCAGGAGCAGGACCCCCACAAACGCGAGCCCGCAGAGGGTTGGCGTGCGAACGAAAGATGGCAGCGCGTGCATCGCTTTTTCCGGCGTCGCGTTCAGTCGATATTGGCACTAGTCTGCCACAGCTTGCGGGCGTATGGCTGCCCTTCGGCGGCGGCCCATGACCCGCAGTGGATTAACCGAGAGAACACCGAGAGGCTGCCCATGCGTGCCGATAACCCCCGCGAGAACGCCCCGAACAGAATCCCATTGCCCAACGGCCGCTGGCGCCGCTCCTGCACCGGCGCGATGCTGGCCGCGGCGCTGTTGGTGGGCGTTGCCCCCGAGGCAAACGCGGCCAATCCCTGGGCCCAGGTCGCGGATCCGAGCCCGGGTCCGGCGCGGGTCATCGGCGAGGCGGCGGCCGGCTGCATCAGTGGGGCACAGGCACTGCCCGACTCCGGCCAAGGTTTCTTGGTGACAAAGCGCACCCGCCATCGTTTCTTCGGCCATCCCGAGCTCGTGGAATTCATCCGCCAGCTCGGGGCAAAGACCGACCAGCATATCGGCAAGCGTCTGGTGATCGGCGACCTCGGCCAGCCCCGCGGCGGCCCCATGCCGAACGGCCACCGCAGCCATCAAAGCGGCCTGGATGCCGATATCTGGCTGTGGATGGCACCGCCCTATCGGCAGGGCGAGAACCCTCCGGAGCCCGATGAGGCACCGAGCATGGTCAGCGGCGACGACAGCAGCGTGGACCCCGGCCGTTGGGGTCAGGATCAGGGCTGGCTGCTCAAGCAGGTCGCCTCCAATCCCGCCGTCGACCGCATCTTCGTCAATGCGGCGATCAAGGCGGCCCTGTGCACGGAGGCGGAGGGAGACCGGGGTTGGCTCGCCAAAGTCCGACCCTGGTGGCACCATCGGGCCCATCTTCACGTCCGCCTGCGCTGCCCCCCCGGCAGCCCGACCTGTGTTTCGCAACCGCCCCTACCCGCCGGCGATGGTTGCGGCAGCGAGCTTGCCTGGTGGTTCAGCGACGAGGCCAAAACCCCGCGACCACCGACGACGCCCCCCGCGGAGAAGCCCTTGCCGAAGGAATGCAACGCCCTGGTCGCGGACAAGAAAAAGGGCTGAGCCCCGCGCGGCTTGGCCCATTGCGGCGCTCGGACGCCCTACCCAGGCGAGCGCGTCAAACGAGAGAGGACTTGCTCCGCGAAACTACGATACTCGTCCTCAGATAGGTACTGGGCGGCGAGCTTGAACGCGCTCTCCGCGTGCTCGGCGCACACCTCGGCCGCCTCGACCTTCCCCTGTCGAGCACAGTCGACCGCTTGACTGATGTAGCGGAAGGTCTGTTTCTTCAGTTGCTCACCCACCGACGGCTGGAAGCTCAGGACCCCAGCGTCCGGGGATAGGCTGGGCCCCCGTTTGCCCGGGGCTAATGATGGAGTCACCCTGGGGGATGGGGTACTGCTGGAGTTGGGGCGGTCCTCGCCACTGGATACCTGGTACGGCGGCGCCTGCTCGATGGCTGCACTCGCCGCCTCACCGATGCGGTTCGCGCTCTCCGCGACATACTCGCTGAGCCGATCGATCAGGGGTCCCGCCAGATCGATGTCTGCTCCCGGGCCCGTGCGAGTCCGGAATTTCTC
>JAEHCY010000574.1 GCA_016880695.1 Chromatiaceae bacterium
CTACTTCACCAACCACCGCCATCAGATGGACTATCCCGGCTTCCTCGCCGCGGGCCTGCCGATCGGATCGGGCCTCACCGAGGCGGCCTGCAAGACTCTGGTCAAGCAACGTCTGTGCGCCTCCGGCATGCGCTGGAAGACCCAAGGCCCCGGCATCGTGCTCAGCCTGCGCGCCCTCACCCAAACTGCCGGACGCTGGACGCAGTTCTGGCACAAAATCGATCAATTCGGGGCTGAATGCTGCGGTTGAGCAACATTATCCGGAGGCCGCACCCTAGAACACCGTGCCCAGGGTGTAGGCGAGACCGCCCGCGATGAGGAGCCAGAGACCGGTCGCGGCCAGGTTCTCGATCAGCGGTTGGATCGAGGTGATTACCAGCCAGCCCATGCCGAGGAAGAGCAGCGCGGAGACCCAGCGTGGTCGGTAGACCCAGAAGGTCTCCAGTGCGATGCCCACGAGGGCGAGCCCCCAGATCACGCCGAACAGCCACCATCCGTTGGCCGCGCGCAGCGCCACCAGGCAGAACGGCGTGTATGTTCCGGCGATCAGCAGGTAGATGCCGCAGTGGTCGAGGATCTTGAAGATGTGCTTGACTTTTGGCTGGGGTAGGGCGTGGACGCGGCATAATGCAGGACGAGGGTGATGCCGTAGACGATCGCGCTGGCCAGTCTGTAACCGTCATGCGCGAGCACCGCGAATGCGACCAGGATAACCAGCGCAGCGATGGCCGGGCCGGTCCCTAGCCCGTGGGTGATGCTGTTGGCGAGCTCTTCGCCGAACGTATACGCGTGCTGGTCCTTGGGCGTTTTTGCTACGGCTCCCTGGTTGCCCATGGTCTGCAGGATCCCCGAGCTTCGGAGCCGCGGAATGTACCATCCATCAAACCCGGGGCCTGACATCGCCGAACCCTCCGGTGTATCCGTGCCGATGCCAGTGAGAGTCTTGTTGGATGTCTGCGGCCAACCGATGGTGGCGGCGGGCGGAACAAGCGGTCGCCCCGATGAAAGGCGATTCCTCCGATCGCGCCGTCGCTCAGCGCCAGCTGCTGACGGCTTCCTGGCGGGCGGCAACTGGCGTTTGTAAACCCAGTCAGCTACCCATTCGGGGTGTAAGCCAACCACAATGCGCGGTTCCTGTTGTGCGCTGAGTGGCCGGTCAGAGGCGACGAAGGGCCATCCGACGGGGAGGGACAAGTCCGCTGGTCGGGACACCGAACCGGGAAGAGCGCTGACTTCGCACCCTGCTCTGGTGCTGTGGTTTTGTCGACGTAACCCCCCATGCGCATGGTTTCCATGTCCCTTTGGCATGAGAACATGCTGGGGAAGTACCGGTGATGCGGGAAGCCGGGCGGACAGCGAGGGTTTGATTCCTCAAGGGACCCCGTCTGAGGCGTCTCCCCATATCGTGATTTTTCCGTGTCCTGATTTTGAGTTAGTGCCATTCCGCGCCGGGCATGCCCGCCGTGCATCTAGACTAAGTCTTCTCCCCATCGACTCGCCCTGTGCCCTTGCCATGAGGCATTTGCCCGGCTCGCCCAGCCCGGCTCCCTACACCCGGCTCGCCCAGCCCTTGTCGAGGACCTTCCTTCGATGCTACCGTTCCCCGTAATCCAGCCTTGCGGTTTGATTCCCTGGCCCTTGTTTGGAGAGACATTTCAAAGAAGGTCGTGGCATGGGATGGGGGACCGGCTGAAACCATCGTGCGGGCCGTGACGCGGACCGCGCGGGTCCAGGGTCTGCCGCCCCAGGCGGTGCTGGGTTTCCCGGAATCCGACGAGACGCCGCAGTCCATCAAGCCAATTGCGAAATGCCTTTCGCTGGCGAGAGTGTAGTGTGCAACTGGCTCTCGTATTCCCGACGTTTCAGATGTGGAGTATCTTCGAGTGAATAATCGCGCTGCATGCAAGACTGCAGCTCTGATCATCCTGCTGACGGAATTCGCTCTGGTTGCAGGCTGCTCCAACCCGCAGGAGGATGTCCGCGTGACCCTCTGCAAGGACTTGGCCATCACCCAGATCGGTGCGCCCCAGTCCATCGTGTGGAAAGCAACCGGGAATGACATCCGCGGGTACGAGCACCTGGCTGTGAACCTGCAATTCGAGGCCCAGGATACCAGCGGGGCCACCACCCCCATGCGAGCAAGCTGCTTCTACAATTACACGGCAGTGGAGCACACCGCAGATATTCTCAGCAACCCGCTCACCGCGTATGCCACTTCGCCCTTCAAAATGACCCTGAACGGTGCGCCGCTATCTGCTCCCATACTCGCCGCCGCCATAAAGACGGCCATGGTCAATCAAGGAAAAGCGCTCGTCGATCGGGTACAAAAAGGGGTCGAGGATGCGGTCCGGCGGGTTCAAGATCGCCCGCAGTGACGCATACGGTGGGATGACGGGCCTCGCGGGCGACGTTGCCCCACTCTGTATGCTCGCTGCGAGCGTTCGTTCGAGGCCACGGTTACCCTGACGGCAGCCGTTAGACGGCTGGATTTCCCGCCCCTCGCTACACAAAGGGTGGCCTCATGGCTAATTGGAAAATCTGGCTACAACAGTGCCTGCAAGGTCAGCGCCACTA
>JAEHCY010000575.1 GCA_016880695.1 Chromatiaceae bacterium
CATCCTGCCTCGGCATGTGACGGGGCTGGAGGCATCGATCGACGCCTGGAACGCCCGGCTTCCGCCGCTAAGGGAGTTCGTCCTTCCTGGAGGCAACCCAGCGGCTGCGAGTTGCCACCTGGCCCGCGCGGTGTGCCGTCGGGCAGAGCGCCGCCTGGTCGGGCTAGCCACCATCGAGCCCTGCAACCACGAGAGCTTGCGCTACCTCAACCGCCTCAGCGATTTTCTATTCGCCGCCGCACGGGTGCTCGCCCGCACCACGGGCTCCGAGACCCTGTGGCGACCGGAGGTTAGCGGCCCTTGAAGCCGGCTGTAGTGATCATCGGCCTAGGTGAATTGGGCGGCTTCCTGCGCCTCAGCCACCCGGCTTTTCCAGTCACCCACGTGACCTCGTCGACCAAGACCGCGGCGGTGATCCCCGCCCCCGCGCTGGCGCTGGCCCTGGTCCCGGTAGCCGGGCAAGACCTCGCCGCGGTGCCTCGCCAGATCCCGCCCCTCTGGCGGGGCCGGATCGCGCTGTTGCAGAACGGGTTCCTGCCTGCGGACTGGGCCGTTTTACCGGCAACGACATTGATCTCGGGATGATTCGAGAAGGAGCCTCGCAGGGAAGCGAAGGCGATCCTGCCCTCGCCCGCCTGTGGCCCGCGGGCCTCGCTCATCACCGAAGCACTGGAGCGCATCGATTTCCCGACATGAGTGCTTGAGGACGACAGTAAGCCCCCCGGCGATCTGTTGCTCAAGGACTGCTACCCATCTGGAGGACGGCACCGAGGCCCTCTCCACCTTCGTCGAGGAACCCCGACCCTCTGTGGTCGGCGATGGTACCCTGACCCCGTCCTGAAGCGGCTACTGAGCGGCGAGTTCCCAGACTTCCTGCAGCCGCTCGCGCCGGGGCCAGGTGATCACCTTCGCCTTAGGGGTGGCGAGAAGGTTGCAGGAGCCCCGCTCGTGGTTGATGCGGAGCGGGCCCGAGTGGACTTCAACCCTCCCTCGGTCGGCCGGCTGCTACGGGTCCGCACCCAGGTCTTCTTCCTGCCGGGCCCGAGCAACGACGCCCCGTGCTGATTGCCCTACAATTCGGGCCTGAAGCAAGGGTTCTGATTCACTCGCGAGGTGCCTCAGCCACCATGGAAATCCTACTCGCCAACCCGCACGGCTTCTGCGCCGGCGTCGACCGCGCCATCGACATCGTCGAGCGGGCACTCGACCTCTTCGGCGCCCCGATCTACGTCCGTCATGAGGTGGTGCACAATCGCTTCGTGGTGGAGAGCCTTCGGCATCGTGGCGCGGTATTCGTCGACGAGCTCGCCGAAATACCCGATGGAAATACCGTGATCTTCAGCGCCCATGGCGTCTCACAGAACGTGCGGGACGAGGCCGCCGGGCGCGATCTACGGGTCTTTGATGCCACCTGCCCCCTTGTTACCAAGGTGCACCTGGAAGTAGCGAGGTATTGTCAACAAGGGTTCGAGGTGGTACTCATCGGCCACCGCGGACATCCGGAGGTCGAGGGTACCTTGGGGCAGTGCCGCAGGGCCTCGGGCCGGATCCACCTGGTGGAATCGCCGGACGACGTGGCCGGCCTCCCGGTAACGGATACGGCTGCCATCGCCTACGTAACCCAGACCACCCTCTCTGTGGATGACACCCGGCAGATCATTGCGGCGCTGAAACAACGCTTCCCCAACATCCTCGGGCCGAAGAAGAGCGACATCTGCTACGCAACCCAGAACCGTCAGGACGCCGCCAAGGACCTCGCCCGCCGCTGCGACCTGGTGCTGGTGGTGGGGTCGCCGAACAGCTCCAATTCCAACCGATTGCGCGAGATCGCCGAGAAGCAGGGACCGCCGGCCTACCTCATCGACGGGCCGCAGGACATCCGACCCGAATGGCTGCGTGGCGCCCACCGCATCGGGCTCACCGCTGGCGCCTCAGCGCCCGAGGTATTGGTCGGGCAGGTGATCGAACAGCTCCGGGCCTGGGGCGTCGAACGGGTCGAGGCCCAAACAGGGATTCGAGAGGAGGTGGTTTTCGCCCTCCCCCGGGAACTGCAACCTAAACCTTCAGTCGCCGCGCCGAAATCGGGTGGCGACCCCCTGTGCTAGACTGAGATTTTGGAATATGTGGCCTTAGCCGGCGAGTCACGGATCGACGCCAAGGCGCCCGCCGCTTCCGCGATCTCGCGCAGCGAGATACCCAAAACCATAAGTCGATAACAACCCCATCACCCAGACCCCATAGGACCTATGAGCGACATCCTAATCATCGGCGGCGGCATCATCGGTCTTCTCACCGCCCGCGAGCTGGTTCAGGCCGGGGCCAACGTCACCCTGATCGAGATGGCCGAGGTGGGCAAAGAATCCACCTGGGCCGGGGGTGGGATCATCTCGCCCCTCTACCCCTGGCGCTACCCCGAGGCGGTTACCGTCCTCGCCTCTTGGAGCCAGACGCACTACCCGGCACTGTGTGAGGCCCTATGGGAGGCGAGCGGAACCGACCCCGAGTACACCCGAAGTGGGCTCTTGATCCTCGAGCCCGAAGAGCGGGAACAGGCGGCGGCCTGGGCACAACGCTACGCCCTGCCGCTTGAGGTGGTCGATGCGGCGAGGGTCCGCCTCCTTGAGCCCGAGCTCGCCATTAGCCCGGCCCAGGCGCTCTGGATGCCTGGAGTCGCGCAGGTGCGCAACCCCCGCCTCGGCCGGGCGGCCCACGGCGCCATTCGGGGGCGGGTGAAGATACACGAGCACACTGAGATCACCGAGCTTCTCGTCGACAACGGCCGGGTGATTGGGGCGCGCAGCCGAACCGACACCTTTCCCGCGCACCAGGTCATCGTCTGCACCGGCGCCTGGACCGGCAAGCTCCTGGCCCAGCTTGGCGAAAAACCCGATATCGAGCCCGTACGCGGGCAAATGATCGTATTCCTTGGGAAGCCTGGCCAAATCACCCATATCGATCTCTATACAGACCGCTACCTGATCCCGCGCCGTGATGGCCGCATCCTGGTGGGCAGCACCCTGGAGTACGCCGGCTTCCTCAAGACCACCACCGCTGAAGCCAAGGAAGCGCTCTACCGAACCGCCGTGGAGATGCTCCCCTTCCTGCGCCACACACCCATCGAGAACCACTGGGCCGGTCTGCGCCCGGGGTCGCCGAGCGGCATCCCTTATATCGGGGCCTATCCGGGTATCGCGGGGCTCTACTTCAACGCCGGCCATTTTCGCAACGGCGTTACCCTTGGACCGGCCTCGGCCCGGCTCGCCGCGGACATCGTCCTCGACCGCGAGCCCATCGTGCCGATCGCGCCCTACTCGCTCCGCGCCCCACGCTAAGGCTCGGGGAGGGGCCGTTGTCGCCCGGCAGAGCCTCCTCTATACTTCAGCTCCTCGCCGGGCGGATGCCGGCGCCTGCCTGATGCCGGTGTAGCTCAGTCGGTAGAGCAACTGATTCGTAATCAGTAGGTCCGCGGTTCGAATCCGCGCACCGGCTCCATAAAATCAAGGGGTTGTGAGTTTTTTGCCCAAGCCTTTGGAAATTGAGCAACCACGCGGGGGAAATTCTCCGCCTCGATCAGATCCCCGGGCGCTAGAGGGTGCCGGGGGTGTCCCCGCAAGGTGGGTTGCTCTGCCACGCAAACGCCGGGCACCCCTACCCATGCCGAAAGCCTCAGATTTCACGTAGGACCGCCTCGGGTAATCCGATGGGGGGCATCCGTCGGAGGGGTCGGGGCGACTCTCGGAACGCACGGCCCTGGTCGCGGAGCTGGTTGGCGAACTCCACGATCAGGATGCCATTCTTGGCCGCCAGCCCCACCAGCATGATCAGGCCGATCCGGCTGTAGAGGGTGAGGGTCTGGCCGGTGGGCCACAGCCGGAGCTGGGCCGCGCCCTGGACGAGCTTCCCCAGGTCCGGGAGCTGGCCGCTGGCGACTACGTGGTCCGCTACACGGCCACAGAGGAGGATGTTGTGATCTTGCGGATCTGGCACGGCCGGGAACAGCGGTGATTCCGTACAAGCCTTTTAGCGGCTCCCTTGGGGGCTTATTTTCACGCACCCTTGCCGGAAGGAACCTGCCTTGTCCGCCATCGACGATCTGATTGCCCAAGCCCAGGAACCCAGGCTGCGCGAGCAGCTTAGGAAAGAATGGGCCGCGGCCCAGAAGACCAAGAAGTTCGGCCTGATATTCGCCCCCCATCTGCCGGAGCTGGTGCCCATTCCCAAGGTTCGACCGCGCCGCGGTGGCATGGTGCACTGCGTGCGGCCCGAGGGGACCCCGGTGGGGGTCTGCTGAGGCGGCGTTCCTCGGCATCTACGGGGGCAGGACGGTTGTGGCACGTCTGCCGCCCCCCGACGGCGCATTACGGCTGACGCCTAATGCGCCCACGATCGCTAACATCGGATATCGTTGGCGATGACGGCCCGCGCATATGCGAGACACGCATGAATACCCTCCCGCGTGAGCGAAGGATAGTCGGACAGAGGCGGCCGCGCGCCAAAGACCAGTGAGTCACATCAAGGTGCCATTGTCTCCGCCGTCACTTCCCATCCCGCCTCGATGCCGCCAGGGAGCATCTGTCCTCGATCCTCGCCGACCTCGGTGTCGATGAGCCGGTTGAGCTTCTCGTTCATGGCCACGATGAGCTCGCGATGCTGCTTGCCGCCCATTGCGAGATTGTTCATCTCGAGCGGATCTGTTTGCAG
>JAEHCY010000576.1 GCA_016880695.1 Chromatiaceae bacterium
GATCATGCACCTGACCGGCACCAGCGAGGGCGTCGTGCTCTCGCTCGGGCGCGATGAGGTCCTGGTCCAACTGGGGAACTGAACCACCCCGGCGCTCCGTGCCACCCCTCCTTTGCCAAGGAGGGGAAATTCCACAACCGGCATGGGAGCCGCTATACCTACTGACTAAGTGACAAGCAAAACCATGAACACAGCCGAACAAATCTACAAAGGTGAGTGAGTCGGCGTGGGCGGAACGGGCGGTGCTGGACCAAGTGGCGCAGGACGCCAACCGGCTGTTGGGGGGGGGCAAGCCGACAGCAGTTTGATCATCGACGAGAGCGGGTTCCCGAAGAAAGGGCGGCATTCGGTGGGGGTGGGGCGGCAATGGTGCGGCCAGTTGGGCAAGGTGGAGAATTGTCAGGTCGGGGTGTTTGCGGCGCTGGGCTGCGGGACGAAAGCCACGCTGATCAATGAACGACTCTTCCTCCCGGAAGCGTGGACCCAAGACCCGAAACGCGGTCAGGCGGCGGGGATACCGGCCTCGCACTGCGGGTTCCAGCGCAAGCACGACTTGGCTCTGGAGATGATCGCCCACGCTCGCCAGCAGGGGATCGGCTTTGCCTGGGTGGGCTTCGATGGTCTGTATGGCAGCGATCCGGCGTTGCTGCGGACGCTCGACGACCGCGGCGAGCGCTTCGTCGGGGATGTTCACAAAGACCAGCGGATCGACCTGGACGATCCTCGGCCGGTCATCCCCCCGCCGGCGAGGCCGCACGGTCGTCCCCCGACCCGCCGCCAGGCGCAAACGCCGGCGATCCGGGTCGACCGGTGGGCGCAACAGCAACCCGCCGAGGCCTGGCAGCGAGTGACTTTGCGCGACGGCGCCAAAGGCCGGTTGCAGGTGGAGATCCTGCATCGCCGGGTCTGGCTGTGGGATGGCGACGAACCCCAGGCGCGGCTGTGGCATCTGATCGTTCGTCGGGAAGTGGACACCCCGACCGAGATCAAGTACAGCCTCAGCAACGCTCCGGCCAGCACGCCGGCCCCCCGGCTGGCGTTCATGCAAGGGCAGCGCTATTGGATCGAGCGCGCCTTGCAGCAGGGCAAACAGGATGTGGGGCTGGGGGATTACCAAGTCCGGGGGTGGCGCGGCTGGCACCATCACATGGCCCTGGTGATGATGGCGATGCTGTTTACCTTGGAGGAACGGCTGCTCCATCAGCAGACCCGACCGTTGTTGAGTGGCACCGATATCCGAGCCTTACTGAACCACTTCCTGCCCCGCCGGGATATCACCTTGGCCGAGGTCCTCCGCCAGATGGAACTCCGCCATCGCAAACGCCAAAGCGCAACCAACTCCGCCTACCGTAGGCAGCAGCTTAACGAGTAGGTCGGTTCGGTAATCTGACAAAGTAGAAATAGGATATGATCCTGTAGCTAGCAAGCTCGCCGCAGAATTTGCTGAACGGCTAGCTGCAAGTCAAGACGATGCGCGTGGCCAGGAACTCAATGGGAAGGGTTTCCATCTCGGCCGTCTGATCGGATACGCCGATATCTTCCGAGAAACGAAGCGCATTGCTCAAGAGCTGGGCGTGCCCGCACTCTCCGAGAATCTTGAGATTCGCATCAAGGCGGGCCTCGTTGCCTCCAGAAAAAAGTACTCCGCCGACGATCAGGACTTTCTCAACAGTTTCTTTGTGAAGGATCTCGGGAAGGTGGCCGCCGAGATTCGGAAGAATAACCTGCCGGGCAAGGGACTCTGGACCTTCCTCGCCGGTGACGACGCACTCGACGTGTCCAAGCGAATCGACGTGCGTACATCTAGCGGCACGCTTTTCCAGCAACTGTCTCCGGCCCTCTTTCCTCCCGGACGGTGGCCCAGCAAAGGGCACTATCCGCTAGTCTTTAGCCAGCAGTTCGCCGTGAACTCGATGGTTCGGGAGCTAATGCAGGGATCGGGCCTGTTCGCCGTAAATGGTCCACCTGGTACGGGTAAGACCACCCTATTGCGGGATTTGATTGCCGCCGTAGTGGTCGAGAGGGCCACTCGCATTGCTGAACTGGCGCGTCCAGAGCAGGCGTTTTCTGGCAAGAAGGGCTGGAAGGTGGGCAAGTTTCATCGGGTGATCTTCACCTGGAGGGATGAGTTCAAAGGATTCGAGATTGTTGTCGCCTCA
>JAEHCY010000577.1 GCA_016880695.1 Chromatiaceae bacterium
AGCAGCACAAACAGCGTCGCCAGCCCCATGCTGATGGCATTGGTGGCCGAGTTGGTGACCGCCAGCGTCGGGCAGGTCCCGAGCAGGGTGACGAAGACCGGGTTCTCCTTCCAGATACCCCGTAGGAAGGTATCCAGGGTGAGGGGCTCTTCCTGGATCAGCGGCGACATGGCAAGCCCTCCACCGGCGCGAGCCCCGCGGTCAGATGCCACCCACCGCCGATACGACGCGCGATCATCGACCGGCCGCCTCCAAGGCGGCAATATGACGGTGGATGAGCGGAACCAGGCGCTCGGCGCTCTGGTCGAGACCGCGGCCGATGGCCTTGGAGGTCACGGTCGCCCCTGAGATGGCGTCGATCTGCCAGGCCTCGCGCTTGGTGCCGTGCTTGACGGTGACGATGGGGTTGGCGAGCGCGGCGCCCTCGGCATTGGGTCGCGCATCCAGGGCCTCGAAGTTCCTGAGAAAGTCGGGGTCCTTGATCACCTTGTCGCCGAGACCGGGGGTCTCGTTCATCTTCACCACCTTCACCGCGTTAATACACCCGCAGGCGGGCTGGTAGGCGTACATCACCTGCACCAGATCGGCATATCCCCGCGCCGCGCCCCGCGCCGCGATGCCGACGATCCGGCCAGCGCCATCGTAGCCCACGAAGACCGTGGACTCCGCCGGGCTATCGGGCGCGGCGGGCACCACCCCGCTCGCGCCGAGCACGAAGGCTTTCTGCTGCACGGCGGTTGGCAGCACCGCGCGCACCGCCCGTTCGGTGGTGATGCGCTGGTTCTCATCCACGTAGGGCTTGGTCCACTGGTAGGCGATCGCCACCGAGAAGCCGCAGATCAGCGACACCAGCCCGAGCGAGCGGATCATGGACACCGAGGGCGAGCCGGCCTGGATCGGCTGCACGGGGAGCTCGGTGCTCATGGGCAAGTCCATCGCGCCCGCGCGCTTGCTCCGCACCGACACATCAGGAGCCCCCGGGCTTGCGGGCAAGCCCGCGACCGCGCGGCCGTGCGCCGAACACCCGTGGCTGGGTCCAGGCCGCAATAAGCGGCGAGAGGGCATTCGCCAGCAGAATGGCGTACATCACCCCCTCATTGAGCCCGCCGAACAGTCGGATGACCACGGTGAGCGCACCGATAAAGACGCCGTAGATCAGCGCCCCCCAGGGGGTGACGGGTGAGGCCACCATGTCGCTGGCCATGAACCAGGCGCCCAGCATCAGCCCGCCCGAAAAGAGGACAAACAGGGGCGAGGGGTAGAGTTGCGGGGCCAGCATCCAGAAGGGCAACGCGGTAGCCACCGCCCCGAGCATCACCCCAAGCGGAATGCGCACATCCAGCATGCGCCGCACGGCCAGATAGAGCCCACAAACCCCGATGAGCAGGGCCGAGGTCTCGCCCGCCGAGCCCGGGACGGTGCCGAGAAAGAGATCGAGGCTGGCGGTCTCGATGTGATCGAATTTCTGTATGCCGAGCGGCGTGGCTCCGGTGAAACCATCCAACCCCAGCCCCGCAATCCAGGCCCCCAGCGCGGGCGGTTGCAGCAGCGGCGGGGTCAGGGTGCTGGGAATGAGCTCGAGAAAGCGCCCGGGGGCGAAGGCCGGGGTCCAGGTGGTGATGGCCCCTGGAAAGGCCGCCTGGACGAAGGCCCGCCCCACCAGCGCCGGATTCATCACATTAAACCCCAGCCCTCCGAACAGGGACTTGCCCAATCCCACCGAAACAAAGGCCGCCACCGCCGCCATCCACAGCGGAAAGCCCGGTGGGAGCGTGAGTGCGAGCAGGATGCCGGTGATGACCACGCTGTAGTCAGCGAGCGTGTTGCCACGCCCGGAGATGCGGGAGAACAGATACTCGGTGCCCATGCAGACCAGCGTGGTGGTCAAGAGCAGCATCAGCGCGCTGAGGCCGAAGGCAAAGACAGCGAAGGCGGCGATCGGCAGCAGGGCGTACACCACGTTGCGCATGATGTCCTCGACCCCCAGCGCCCGCTTGGCGTGGGGGGAGGTGCGGATCTCCACCTGGCGAGACCCGAGCCTCATGCGTTGAGCTTCGCTTCCCGGTTGAGTGCCTTGGCGATGCGGAAGTACTGGGTCAGCGGGATGTTGGAGGGGCAGACGTAGCTGCAGCAGCCGCACTCGAAGCAGTCGTTGAGATGGTAGCTGTCTTCCATCCGCGCGTACTCGCGGCTGGCGGCGAGCTGACCGAGCATGGAAGGATTGAGCTGCATCGGGCAGGC
>JAEHCY010000073.1 GCA_016880695.1 Chromatiaceae bacterium
ACCCCCGCCCTGGTGCTGCTGCTCGCGGGCATCGCGCTGCAATCGGTGGCGCAGGTGGAGATCGACTGGGCTTGGGTTGCCGGACTCCTTGGCGGTCCTTCTGCGGTCAGCGGGCTTGGCGAGGGGGCCTCCGTCCTCTCGGGGCCGAGCTCCGCCCCCGAGGAAAGCGCCCGATTCCTCTCCTGGCTGCGTCTGCAGATGGAACAGGACATTCATACCTACCGCTCCGGTTACCTGGAGATCTTCCTCGCCCAGGCGCCCGAGGTGGCGGCGCAGCAGTCCACCTTCTTCTACAAGCGGCACCTGTTTGAGATCGGCGGCATGATGCTGATCGGCATGGCCTTGTATCGCTGGGGTGTGCTATCGGGCCTGCGGTCCGCACGCTTCTACCTTGGGCTTGCGATCTTTGGCTTTCTGGTGGGGGGCTGGCTGCGGGGCGCCGAGGTCTTTGCCGCCTACCAGCAGGGCTTCGACCCCCTCCTCGCGGCGCGCATGGACACGCTGGTGCGCGACCTCGGCCGACTCCCGCTCGCGCTCGGCCACCTCGGCCTGATTGGGCTCCTGTGCCGGTGGCCGCGGGCACCTCGACTGACCGCCGCGCTGGGGGCCACCGGCCGGCTGGCCCTCACCCATTACATCACCCAGACGCTCTTCGCCATCACCCTGTTCTACGGCTTTGGGCTGGGTCTGTTCGGCCAATTGGAGCGCTGGCAGCTTGCCCTCGTTTGCCTGGGCGTGTGGGCCTTCCAGATTGGCCTGAGTGTGATCTGGATGGCGCGCTACCGCTACGGGCCGCTGGAGTGGGTCTGGCGCTCGCTGGTTTTCGGCCGGGCGCAGTCGCTGTGAAAGGGCCGCTGAGCGGATCTTGGCAGTGCCGTCGCCCGCCGCATCGCTGAAGTCGCGGGAGTCACCCGCCCGTCGGTAGCGGAGCCTTGTTCAGCCGGGGTTCAGGCACCCTTGGGTAATTTGTATTCGACGCTGTCCATGTTTCTCCCTCCCCTTGCCGCCGACCCTGGCGGCTCTTTTTTCCCCGCCGAGGGTTCAGCTGTGGACCAACCGTGCGTGGCGCCCTGGCGGAAGCCGGCATCAGGCTTGCGGATGCCCCTGTGCGCTAGGGGCCACAGGATGCCGCCCTTGGCCCGGAAACCGGCGCCCGGATCAGCCACACCCGCGTCGGCGGCTACCGCCAGGACATCGATGCCCAATCAGCCCCCGTTCGGGCGTGGGCAGGCGAGGTGTCGCGGGGTAAGCCAGCACCCCCTACCCGATTGGGGTCGACGGGCTCAACAACGGAAGGTCTCAACGATACTTTGCCGCGGTAATGAACTGACTAAACGCCTCGCACCAGACGATGACACTGTTGAACGAGGCGGGATCAACCGATCCAGGGACCGGCACCACGAAATTCTCAAACGTCTTCACGTCGCCAACGCGCACCATTTTCCCCTTCAAGCGCAGGAAGGCGGCCTCGGTTTCGACAAACTCGGGCGAAAGATACAGCTTGTAGTCTGGTCCGGGTGCCAGCGCGCCTTGTAGCGATATGGCGTCTTGACTCACCGACACTGTCCCCTCTCCCCAGTGCAGCGCATCGCTGTCTTTGAGGTCGCGGCGAAACTGCCCGGTGAATTTTGCGCGTGCCGCATTGGCTTGGACTTCTGACGCGGTGGGTGCCGCTGGTGCTGTGAGGATAGGAAGAACGTAGATGCCAAGGGCGAAGCCAAGCACACCAACCGCAGTGTGGGATGCGAGCAGCAGCAGGAGTTTTTTCATGCATTCACCCTACAACGCCACCCCAGTGGCTCAAGACGCCCAACAAATAAGCGCTTATCGGACTCATCCGCTGCCCGCGCAGGGTGGGGGATGAGTTCGGCGCTCCTGTGGGCGAGGATTGTATCCGCGTAGTCAGGGACGGTGCCAACTGGGAAGGGTGGAGCGGTGGCTCGGGGATCAATGCCCACCGTCCTTCGCCGCGGGTTCACCGGTCCCATGCGCGCCCTGGGGGCACCGAGCGCCCCTCGATTGCGCCAAGGTGCGCGAAGGCCTTGCCCCCACCGCGCCACCGCTGCGCGGGGTGCGGTTCGCGCAACCCTCTATCCGCGGCATCTACACCGGCGCGCGCGGCTACTACGGCACCCGCGAAGAATCTGAGCGCTGAAGCTCCGAGAGGAGGATACTGAGAAACTGTGGACATGAAGGGATCGGATCGTTCCGCTTCCCGATTGCGAGCGATAACCCGTGAGACGGGTTCACTAGGACACTACCCAACCACCGAAGGAGAAGTAACGAATGGCGACTTCAAAGAAAGCAAAGAAGCCGGTCGAGGTGACCATAACCGAAGAGACGTCGGCACAGCCGACCGCTGAACTGTCACCCGCTGTGGCCGCACCCAAGAAGAAGGCCAAGAAAGCTAAACGCTAGCACGCCAAAAGAGAGGCACCGCCTCCAAGGCGCTCTGCCTCTCCCTCCCCTCACCTCCTCCACTCCCACGGCGGCACGGGCGCCGGGTCGCGCCCCACCCCGAAGCCTTCACCTCGCCCCAGTTCCCGCTTACCCGGTGATTTCCGGTGACCAACCTACCTTTGGCAAACGCCTTACCCTGCATTTAGCGCGGCGATTCCAGGTGCGGTTCGTCTGGCCGCGGCGACCTGCCACCCGCCGCTGTTCGGAGGAACGGTTATAGGTATTCGCCAGGACGTTGTACTGGCGCGGCCGACCGCGGGGGGTCTGCGGGCACCAGGTGCGGCGCGCGCCACGCCCACAAATGATTCGACGGCGAATCGGAGGTACTTGCCTCCGCCTACTCTCGCTCCGGGACATCCAGATCCTGCCCCGCGACAGCCGCGCTCGGCGCCTACCGGGGCTAGCGGCGGCGTGCTTCGTACTTCCTCGGCGGACAGTGGTATAAGGTGAGCACTATGGCGATTCGCGAAACCTTGCTCCGGTTAAGGAAGCACCTCGGTAGCAACGGCTTGACCAAAAGGGGCACCGCCGACGAGCCCCCGCTGCGCGCGGAGTTGTTCAGCGCCGTTCAGATGGAACAACATGGAAGGCGTCTTGCGACCTCCCATCGCCTGGCGCCGGGACAGGCGCCGGACCGGCTTCTGGCTCGGCTCACCGCGAACGAACGCACCCTGATCAACGTTTGCGCGCTGCTGATGGCGGCGGTCACGGCGACCCGCCGGATCGCACCCGCTGGAGAATGGCTGCTCGATAACTTCTATCTGATCGAAGAACAAATTCGCACCGCCAAGCGACACTTGCCCAAGGGGTACAGCCGGGAACTGCCGCGCCTGCGCGATGGCCCCTCGGCCGGGCTGCCGCGGGTGTACGACCTCGCCCTCGAGATCATCGCCCACGGCGACGGCCGGGTGGACCCGGAAAACCTTAGCCATTTCGTCGCCGCCTACCAGAGGGTTACCGCCCTCAAGCTGGGGGAATTGTGGGCCATCCCGATCATGCTGCGCCTCGCGCTGATCGAGAACCTCCGCCGCGTGGCCACCCGGATCAGCGCCAGCAGAACCGACCAAAACCTGGCCGACGGGTGGGCGGATCGGATGACGGCGATGGCTGAGAGCGACCCGAAAAATCTGATCTGTGTGATCGCGGACATGGCGCGGTCGAACCCGCCGACATCCAGCGCCTTTGTGGCAGGCATGGCGCGCCGGCTGCAGGGCCAAAGCTCCGCGTTGGCCTTGCCGCTGACCTGGATCGAGCAGCACCTCGCCGAGTCGGGCCTGACGATCGAGCACTTGGTTCGGACGGAGAATCAGCAACAGGCCGCCGACCAGGTTTCCATCAGCAACAGCATCGGCAGTCTCCGCTTCCTGGGGGCGATCGACTGGCGCGAGTTCGTGGAAACGATGAGCCTGGTCGAGCACACTCTGCGTGAAGACCCAGGCGGGGTTTACGGCAGGATGGATTTTGCCACCCGGGATCGTTACCGGCACGTCGTGGAGAAGGTCGCGAAAAACAGCCAACTCGATGAAAGCGAGGTGGCGCGCCACGCGCTTCACCTGGCGCGGGAAGGCGCGGCCAAGAACGGCGGCGACGATCGGGCGGCGCACCTGGGGTTTTACCTGATCGACCGGGGGTTGCCGCAGCTCGAACGCCGGGCGCGGGCGCGCCGGTGGACCCTGGAGTCGCTGCAAAGAAGGGGTCACCAGTACCCTTTGTCCCTGTATCTGGGCGCGATCGCGCTGCTGACGGCGCTGTTGACCGGGAGCTTGCTGGCGCGGGCGCAGGCCGATGGCGTGCCGGGCGGGCTGCTCCCGTTCCTGGGCGTCCTCGCGGTGCTCGGTACCAGTCATCTGGCGATGGCGCTGGCGAACTGGCTGGCGACCCTGCTGGCGACGCCCTGGCCGCTGCCGCGCCTGGACTTTTCCGCTGGCATTCCGCCGGAAGCGCGCACGCTGGTGGTAACGCCGACGCTGCTCGCCAGCGCTGCGAACATCGAGGATCTGGTCGAGGCGCTGGAGGTCCGGTTCCTGGCCAATCAGGACGACCGCCTGCACTTTGGTCTGTTGACCGATTTTCGGGATGCGGGGGAGGAAACCCTGCCGGAGGACGCGGCGCTGGTTCAGTTGGCCGCGCAACGGATCGAGGCGCTGAACAAACAATACCGGCGGGTCGGAGGCGATGCGTTTTTCCTGTTCCACCGCCCGCGCCGTTGGAATCCGCAAGAACGGGTTTGGATGGGTTATGAGCGCAAGCGCGGCAAGCTGGCGGATTTGAACGCGCTGCTGCGCGGCGACGCCCAGGATCGCTTCTCGCGGGTGGTCGGTGATCCGGCGCTCCTGTTAGACGTGAAGTACGTCATTACCCTGGACACCGATACCCAGCTTCCGCGCGATGCGGCGCGGGAGCTGGCAGGCGCCATGGCGCACCCACTGAACCGGGCGCGCTACGACGCGGACCGGCAGCGGGTTTGCGAGGGCTACGGCATCCTGCAACCCCGCGTGGCCGTAAGCCTGCCGGGCGCCAACCGCTCGCGGTATGCACGGTTGCACGGGAGCGACGCCGGCATCGACCCCTACACCCAAGCCGTCTCCGACGTTTACCAGGACTGGTTCCAGGAAGGCTCGTTCATCGGCAAGGGCATCTACGAGGTCGATGCCTTCGAGCAGGCGCT
>JAEHCY010000578.1 GCA_016880695.1 Chromatiaceae bacterium
CCGAACAGCACCCCCACCGCGGCGGAGAATAGAAAGGCCAGGGCTACGGTGCCGGGGTCGAGGATGAAGGGCACCCCGAGCAGGGACGACAGGGACAAGGAGGTGCCCACGGCGAGGCCGATGCCGAGGATGCCACCGAAGGAGGATAGCACCACGGCCTCCACCAGAAACTGGAGCAGCACCTCGCTCTCCAGCGCACCCACGGCGAGGCGGATGCCGATCTCGCGGGTGCGCTCGGTGACCGATACCAGCATGATGTTCATGATGCCGATGCCGCCCACCAGCAGACTCACGGCGGCCACGGCGCCCAAGAGTGCGGTGAGGATCTGGGTGGTGCCGGTGAGGGTGCGGGCGATCTCCTTCATGTCGGCCACGTGGAAGTCGTCTTCCTGGCCCTTGGCGATATGTCGCCGTTCGCGCATCAACCGTTCCAGGTCGCCCTGAACGGCCTCGGTTTCGGCGCCGTCACGGGCGGACACCTGGATCAGCCCCACATCCTGGTTCCCCGCCACGCGCCGCCAGAAGGTACGCAGTGGCACCAGTACCAGGTCGTCCTGATCGGAGCCCATGGCCGACTGGCCCTTGGCTCGGAGCACCCCGATCACCTGGCAGGAGAGCTTCTTGAATCGCATCCGGCTGTCGAGCGGGTCTTGGGTGCCGTAGAGCTCCCGGCGAACCGTCTCTCCGAGGATGCATACCGAGGCCCCCGCGCGCAGCTCTCCAGGGGTGAAGGGCCGGCCCGAGGCCAGGGGCCAGTTCTTCACCTCCAGGTAGTTCTCCTCCACGCCGGTAATGCTGGTGCTCCAGTTGCGGTTGCCGAACACGGCTGTTGCCCCCTGGGCACCCGAGGGTGCCACCGCAACCACCGAGCCCACCTCCCGGCCGATGGCCTTGGCGTCGTCGAGCGCGAACTGCTTAGCCTGGCTACGCTGGCCGTGCCCGAAGCGCTGGCCGGGCCGAACCATCAGCAGGTTGCTGCCGAGGCTCGCAATCTGCTCGGAAACCTGGAGGGTCGCACCGGCACCCAACGTCATCATGACGATCACCGAGGCCACGCCGATGACGATGCCGAGGATGGTCAGGCTCGAGCGCAGTAGATTGCGGCGAATGGCGCGCAGCGCCATCACCAGCGCATTGCCGAGCATCAGGTGGCCCCTCCATCGGCTGCCTCGCCATCGACCAGACCATCGCGGAAGCGCAAGGTTCGCTCGGCGTAGGCGGCAATTTCCACCTCGTGGGTCACTATCACCACGGTCAGGCCCTGCTCGCGGTTGAAACGCCGGATGAGGTCCATGATCTCGCGGCTGCGGGCGGAGTCGAGGTTGCCGGTGGGCTCATCCGCCAGCAGCACCGCGGGCTGGGTCACGATGGCACGGGCGATGGCTACCCGCTGCTGCTGTCCACCGGAAAGCTCCGCCGGGGTATGGGACGCCCAGTCGCCGAGCCCTACGGCGCTGAGTGCCGCCCGCGCCTGGGCCCGCCGCTCACCGGCCGGGACGCCGCGGTAGACCAACGGCAGCTCCACGTTCTCCAGCGCCGAGGTGCGCGCCAGCAGGTTGAAGCCTTGAAACACGAAGCCCAGGTAGTGCCGGCGCAGCAGCGCCCGCTGATCGCGGGTGAGCCGACTCACGTCCGCGCCCTGAAATCGGAAGGTTCCCGCGGTGGGCGCATCCAGGCAGCCGAGGATGTTCATACAGGTGGATTTGCCCGAACCGCTCGGCCCCATCATGGCCACGAACTCGCCACGCTCGATCTGGAGGTCGATCCCGCGCAGGGCATGAACCGCCGCCTGACCCCGGCCGTAGACCTTGGTCACCGCCTGGAGCGCGATGAGCGGCGCAGAAGAGGGTGCCGCTTGGGCTTGACTCACCGCTGCTCTCGCACCAGATCCACCACCAGCGGGGTTCCCGCTTCCACGGCGCCTTCGAGAATTTCGGTCATCTTGCCGTCGGAGGCGCCGATCTTCACCGGTAGCACAACCGGATTACCGTCGCGCAGCACCCAGACCCGCCGCTCAGCCTTGCCGTGGGCATCGTCTCCCTTGGCGGAATCCGGTTTGCCGCGGAAAGGCCGCGGAAACAGCTTGTTGAACAGGCTCCCGCCCGAGGGCTGCGCGGTCTGCTCTTGGCGCGGTGGGGTGAAGCGCAGCGCGGCGTTGGGGATCAGCAGCCGGTCCTGCCGCTGGTCGACGGTGATCTCGGCGGTGGCGGTCATCCCTGGACGGAGCGAGAGGTCCGCGTTGTCCACCGACAGGATGGTCTGGTAGGTGACCACACCCTCCACGGTCTTGGCGGCGAAACGAACCTGGGTGATGGTGGCATCGAAGTGCCGGTCGGGGTAGGCGTCCACGCTGAAGCTGGCGGCCTGCGCCTCGCGTACCTTGCCTACGTCGGCCTCGTCCACCGCCACCTGCAGCTCCATTTGGGCGAGGCTCTCGGCCAGGGTGAACAGCACTGGCGTCTGTAGTGAGGCCGCCACGGTTTGACCCGGCTCGATTTGCCGCTGCAGTACGATGCCGTCGATGGGGGAACGGATCTCCGCCTTCTCCAGCATGCGGCGGTCGGAGTCGAGCTGGGCCTGGGCCTGCACCACCTGGGCCTCGGCCACCGCAAGCCCCGCCTCGGCACGGGCAAAGGCGGCCTCAACGGTGTCCTGCTCCTCCCGGGAGGAAAGGTTGCGTTTGATGAGGTCCTGGACGCGGCGCTGTTTGTTGCGCGTCTCGATCACCGTTGCCTGACCCTCCTTTACCCGAGCGCGGGCCAGTACCAGGGCCGCCTCCGACTGGCGGCGTCGGGCCTCGAGCTGATCGGTGTTGAGTCGCGCCAGGATCTGGCCTACCCGCACCCGGTCGTTGAAGTCGACCGTCACGCTCTGGATGGTGCCCGAGATCTCGGTGCCCACCTCCACCTGCACCACCGGCTGCAGCTCGCCAGTGGCGGTCACGGTGACAGTGAGATCGCCGCGTCGGGCCTCGGCGGTCTGGTAGCGGACGGTGGTCTCCTTGCCGCCGACCAGAAGGAACGACCCCGCGCCGATGGCCCCGGCCACGGCCACCACCCCAAGCCATAACCACAGGCGGCCGCGCCGGGCGGAGCCTCGGTCGAGGCCGAGGTTTCGGGTGACATCAGTCGCGGTGTCGTTATCGCTGTCTACCATGGCCACGGCCTATTGTCTGCCGGAGGGGTCCGACGGTGGGTTAGGGGAAGGCCCCGCCGCATCGGCTGGCGTCAGAGGCCGTACTTCTTGATCTTGCGCCAAAGTGAGACACGATCGATGCCGAGAATATCCGCGGCGCGTGTCTTGTTGCCGCCGGTCTGCCCGAGCACCCAGCCGATGTAGTCGGCCTCCTGCTCCTCCAGCGTCGGCAACGTGGGTCCCTTGCGGCGCAGGGCGCGCACCTGGAGCTCGCGCAAGTCCTCGGGCAGATGGTCTTGGCGGAGCAGGGCGCCGTCCGCCAAGGCCACCCCGCGTTCGATGAGGTTGGCCAGCTCGCGCACGTTGCCCGGGAAATCGTACTCCGAAAGGATCGCCAGGGCGTCCGGGTCGAAATCCCGCACTTCCTTTCCAAGTGCCAAGGCGAAGCGTTTGAGGAAATAGTGGGCGAGCTGGGGCACATCACCCCGGCGCTCGCCGAGCGGCGGCAAGTGCAGATGCACCACGTTCAGACGATAGTAAAGGTCCTGCCGGAAGTGACCGGAGGCAACCGACTCGCGTAGGTCACGGTTGGTGGCCGCGAGGTAACGCACGTTTACCCGTACCGGCCGATGGCTACCCAGACGGGTGAGCTCGCCTTCCTGGACCACCCGCAGTAGCTTCACCTGCATCGGCGGTGACATCTCCGTCACCTCGTCGAGGAAGAGGGTTCCACCGTGCGCGGCCTCGATCAAGCCCGCCCGGCTTTCCACGGCCCCGGTGTAGGCCCCCTTCTCGTGACCGAACAACTCGTTGGTCAGCAGATCTTCAGGAAACGCCCCGCAGTTGACTGCGATGAGTGGCTGCTCGCGACGCCTGCTGTGGTCATGGATCAGGCGCGCCAGCAGCTCCTTCCCGGTCCCGCTCTCGCCGGTGATGATGACGTTGGCGTCGCTCGGGGCGATGTGGCGCGCGGTGTCCAGTATCTTGCGCAGGGCAGGATCCTGGGTGAGGAGGCGCCGGCCCTCGCCTTGGGCCTCCACCCGCTCGCGCAGCCGTCGGTTCTCCCGGCGCAGGTGGGAGACCTCCAGGGCCTCGCGCACCAGGTGGCGCACCTCATCGATGCGAAACGGCTTGGTGAGGTAATGGAAGGCGCCTTCGCGCATGGCATCCACGGCCGAGGAGACGGTGGCGAAGCCCGTGATCAGGATCACCGGGGTTTCCGGGTGGTGCTCGCGGCAGGCACGGAGGATCTGCATGCCGTCCACCCGCTCCATGCGTAGATCGGTGAGAACCAAATCGAATTCCCCCGCGGCCAGCGCCCGGAGGGCAGCCGCACCGCTCTCCGCACCACTCACCCGGTAGCCCTCCTTGGTGAGGACGTGCATCAGGTTACGCAGGGCGACCCGCTCATCGTCCACCACCAGGATGTGGAAGGCCTGCTCCTGTGGATCGTTCATCGGCGCTCCGATGCTTCGGGGTAGGGCAGGGCGATGACGAAGCGGGTACCTTCGCCGAGCCGGCTGACCACGCCAATGCAGCCGTCGTGCTGGTCGATGATCTCCTCGGTAACGTAGAGGCCGAGCCCCGATCCATGCCCCACGTCCTTGGTGGTAAAGAAGGGATCGAAGATGCGCGCAAGGATGTGATCGGGGATGCCGGGCCCATTGTCCTCCACCTCGATCACCAGCACCCGGGCGGTGCGGTGGGCGGGGCAATTGCGGCGCCCCGAGATCGTGCCCGCGGGTAGGCGGAAGGCCTCTGCGGAGAGGATCTGGGCGGTGATTCGGATCTGCACCTCCGCCCCGCCCGCCTCCTCGGCGTTCTTCACCAGGTTGACCAGGATCTGGTGCAGCCGCTCGGGATCACCATTCGCTTGCAGATCATCGGGCACCACCAGGCGGACCGGGGCACGCTTGTGCCGCCCCAAGAGCAGCAGTGCCTGCTCCACCACCGGCCGCAGGGGGAACCAGCGGCGCGCGAAGCCGCGGTCGCGGGAGAACGATAGCAGGGTCTGTACGATACGCCGGGCCCGCTCGGTCTCGTCATCGATCTGCCTGAGCCAGGGCAGTGGATCATCCCGGCTCCCTTGTCGGAGATCCTCCATGAGGATCTGGCAAGAGGAGGAGATGTTGGAGAGTGGGTTGTTGAGCTCATGCGCCACCCCGGAGACCAATGTGCCGAGGGAAGCAAGCTTCTCCGCCTGCAGGAGCTGACGGTTGCGGACGTCGATCTCCGCAAGCATCCGGTTGACCGCCCGACTCATGGAGACGATCTCCTGGTCCTGGCTAACCGGGTCCACCTGGTGGAAGCGACCCTCCCCAATCGCCGCCAGCTTGGTTTCGAGCCAGGCCATCGGCCTCACCGCCGTGCGGGAGAGGACACGTGCGGCACCGATTCCCAGCAGCACGACCACCACCACCGCGGCCAGGAGCCAGCTCTGGGCACCCTGCACAGCGGCGGCGAGCTGTGCCCGCTCGGAGCTGACCAGGGTCTCGGCCACCTCGGTTAGTTGTCGACCGAGCTCGCGCAGCCATTCCTGCTGTTGGGAGCGGTCCTCGGCTGGGGCTTCCGTCGGGCGAGAAAGCGCGGCGAGCGCGGCGCTATAAGTGTCCAGCAGGCCGTCAAGCTCGGCCAGGCGGGCATCTTCGATCAGGCTGGCAAAGGTGGCGCGGTTCTGGCTCACCAGTGTGTGGGACTTCCCGAGGAAGACCTCGGCGGTACCGAGATCGGATCGGGTGCCGTAGAGAAAGTAGTTCTTCTCATAGCGGCGCAGCTCGAGTACCGCACCGACGAAATCGGAGACGACTGTTCCGGAGTTGATGCGCTGGGCGAGATAGCGCAGGTCAACATAACCGAGCGTCGTGAGCAGGGCCACGATGGCGGCGAAGGCGTAGAAGCCGACGCTGATCTTTCGACGAATGCTGGGCATGACAGGATCTGTTGCAGATTGTAACGCAGGGTTTCTGATAGGAACATCGGTGCGAATCCGGCCGTTTCCCACTCACAACGCTCATCTCCGGGGTTTTTCGGCGCCCTCGGCGGCGCGGGCGTTGCAGTCTGCAACATCAGCGGGTTTTCCGCCTGGCGGTTAGGCGCCAACAATTTCAACGACATAGCACGCATCTACTAGTTGGCACTCCCTGTGCTCCCAAGGAGGTGTATCGGTCAACTGAGCCAGCACGATGAAACCGGGCCTACAGCGCCTGTTGAAGGATCTCTCACGCGTCGTGGACGCTCTTGCTTACGCCCACGTCGGCGAGTTTCTGCCGTTCCGGGACATGGATGCAGTGCTGCGAGGGGGAAAGGCGGAGCAGCCACCGCGCGCGCGCTCCATCGCCTCCCCGCCTCAGCCCAGGCGGCGGAACGGGCGCTCG
>JAEHCY010000074.1 GCA_016880695.1 Chromatiaceae bacterium
ACGAGGCCTATCCCCTGGTGCTCATCACCGGCCGACTCCTGGAGCACTGGCACACCGGTGCCATGACCCGGCGCTCGCGGGTGCTCGACGCACTGGAGCCCGCGCCGCAGGTGGGGATTCACCCGGACGACCTCGCGGCCCTGGGTGCGAGGGACGGGGAGTCCCTCGTGATCGAATCCCGCCGCGGATGCCTTGAGGCCCACGCCCGCAGCGACGCGGGTCTAGGTCGAGGCGAGGTGTTCCTGCCCTTCTGCTACCAGGAAGCGGCCGCCAACCTATTGACCAATGACGCGCTCGATCCCTTCGGCAAGATCCCGGAGTTCAAGTACTGCGCCGTGCGGGTGCGGCGGGTGGGATAGGGCGACTCTGCGACCCGGCACGAACGCGCCGGTCAAGCTCGCCCGGGGGATGTCCCCCCTCCAGGCGCGGCCAAAGCACTGCCTCGAAGCGGAGATTCATTCCGTAAGGAATGACCCTTGTGACCTGTAAACCGCATCTCTTCCGCCACGGCCTGAGTTTTCCCCAGCTCCTGTGCCTGGTCCTCCGGATGAATCTGCGTGCCGGGGTGCTAACCGACTGATCGGTGGTGGAACTGTGCGCTTGCGGCTAGATGCTGCGCGGGGGCGGGATGTCGTTATTCTTCAAGGGCTCGGCTCGCGCGGTTGCGCCCTTGGGTAGTCCCTGGTCCCAGACGAGATCTGACTTGGGGTTGATGGAGGCGGCGGCGTCGAGGGAGACGTCCCCGCGGGTCAGGCAGCGCACCTCGCCTCACCGCCCCCTCAGGGTGCTGGCAGCGGACCCGCAGCTCCTGGCCGATCCGCTCGAAATCAGCAAACGGTGCCTGAACAGAACCTCGGCTTTGAAGAGCTACCCCGGCTCGTGGGCCGGGCGATTGGCAGGCCCCAACGCCCCGCTCAGTTGACGGAGGTGGCTTGGGTCCGTTGGTAGGGCCCCCGGACTCAATGGGGCCACTCGCCCAAGGTGGCTGTACACCCGGGGGTGCTTAGGCTTCTGGGCTAGATCGTCTCGGGCTCCACGGTGATGGCCCCACAGGGGCACTCGGCCACACAGAGTCCGCAGCCTTTGCAGTAGTCGTAGTTGAAACGGAAGCGTTTGCCGGGACCGAGCTTGATCACCGCGTTGTCGGGGCAGACACCGTAGCAGGTGTCGCATTCGAAGCAGTTGCCGCAGGAGAGGCAGCGGCGCGCCTCGAACAAGGCGTTGGTTTCGTCGAGGCCACCCACCACCTCGTCGAAGGTGGACTGGCGGCGAATGACGTCCAGGGTGGGTCGCACGGTCCTGGGAGCATCGGCGTAGTACCAGGTGTTGAGGCGCTCGAAGGTGGCCAGCTCGTGCTTGGGCGCGGGCTGATAGCGCTCGCCGCGCAACCAGGCGTCGATGGCGCGGGCGGCCTTCTTGCCGTGCCCGACGGCGACGGTGACGGTGCGCTCCCCGGGCACCATGTCGCCCCCGGCGAAGATTCCCGGGTGGCCAGTCATCATGTCCCGCCCCACCCCGACCACGCCGTCCTCGATCCAGAGATCGGTTATCCGCTCGAGGAGGGAGAGGTCCACATCCTGCCCCAGCGCCAGCACCAGCGAGTCGGCCTCCACGGTTTCGAGCTCGCCGGTGGGTTGGGGAAAGCCGCTCGCGTCGAGCTCCATCTTCTCCACCGTGATGCTCGATTCGCCCGCTTCGCGCACGGTGGATAGCCACTTCATGCGCACGCCCTCTTCGAGTGCCCCGCGTACTTCGTCGGCGTGGGCGGGCATCTTCTCCAGGGTGCGCCGATAGACGATGATCGATTCCTCCGCGCCGAGGCGCCGGGCGGTGCGTGCCACGTCGATGGCGGTGTTGCCGCCACCGTAGACCACCACCCGCCGGCCGAGCAGGGGCCGTTCCTGAGCCTCCATGCCGTGCAGCACGGAGAGCGCATCGGTGATCTTGCGGGCGTCACCGGCGGGGATGTAGGCGCGTTTAGCGATGTGGGCGCCGACGCCGAGGAAGGCGGCGTCGAACCCGTCTTCCGTCAGCGTCTGGAGGACATCTTCCACCCGGCGGTTGAGTCTGAGGCTCACCCCGAGGTCCAGGATGCGCGCGATCTCGGCATCGAGCACGGCGCGCGGCAATCGGTACTGGGGGATGCCGAAGCGCATCATGCCACCGGGCGCGGATTCCGCCTCGTAGAGGGTCACCGCGTGTCCCAGCCGGCGTAGATGGTAAGCGGCGGAGAGCCCCGCGGGGCCGGACCCAATCACCAGGACCCGCTTGCCGGTCTCGGGTCGATCCGCCTCGATTCGC
>JAEHCY010000579.1 GCA_016880695.1 Chromatiaceae bacterium
AAAAACAATCGCGGGATCCGCCTTGAAGGCTACAGCGACCTCGAGGAACTGGCCGCGGGCCTTATAAAGCAACTTCCCGAGGGCAAGGTGGTGGATAGGCGCCGCTGAGGCCGCCGGCTTACGGTGCGACGAGCACCGTGCCCGCCTGGAATCTGCCGGATGATCCTCTACCTGCACGGACTCAATAGCTCGGGTGCCTTGCTCAAGGCGGCGCAGTTGCGCGCCGCGTTGGGTCCCATCGAGGTACTGAGCCCGAGCTATCCGGCCCATCGGCCGCAGGCGGCGGTGGCGGCGCTCACCGCGTTCCTGCAGCGAAGGTTGGGTGAGCACTCGCGACCAGAACCTTGGCTGTGGGTGGGAAGCTCCATGGGCGCCTTCTATGGCCGCTATCTGGCGCAGCGGTTTGCGGTGCGACATCTGGTGCTGATCAATCCCGCCCTCAGGCCCTGGGAGCTACTTGCGGCCTACCGGGGCGAGACCTTCACCACCGCGAGCGGAGAGCGCTACCTCGTGGACGGTGCCCTGATCGAGGCTACGCGGTTGTACGCCGTGGAGGAGTCCGCGCCGGAGCCTCCCACCACCCTGTTCCTCGATCAGGGGGATGAGGTGATCGACTGGCGCATCGCCGAGGCGATTTATCGCGACCGCGCTCGGGTGCTCAGTTTCCCCGGCGGCGACCACGCCTTCGCCCACCTCGCTCGGGCGCTGCCCATCATCCGCGATACCTATTGGGCGCTCGGGTAGGACCGGGGAGGTCCGCGCAGCGGTGGCTTGGAGGCGGTGAGCAAGGCGGCTGGAGGTACCGATACCGTTAACGCCCGGAGAAGCCCCTTGCGCTGGTCGCCTCTCGGGCGCTCGCGTATCATGATCCCAGCATCTCAGGGGCTCTTGGGGGATCCCGCGTTGCGCAATCTGTTGCTCATGGTCTTGGCAGCGGTCTTGCTGGGGGGCTGCGGCACCGTTACGGATTCCAGGAAGACCGACCTGCTGGAGGCCACGCTCAGCCGCTACGCATCGGCCTTGCGCTGGGGATACTATGAAAGCGCCTTCAGCCTGCGTGATCCCGCCAATGCCCAGGAGCCGTTGCCCGACGCCAAGAACCTTCGGGTAACCAGCTACGAGGTCGCACAGCCGCCGATCATGCAGGATCCGCTGACCGCCGTGCAGGTGGTGCAGATCGAGTATGTGCTCGAGGACGAGCAGCGGGTCCGCAAGATCCTCGACCAGCAGCAATGGCGCTACGACCAGGAGAAGAAGACCTGGTGGCTCACGAGCCCCATCCCCCCCTTTCGATAGTCGCGCGATCTCCAACAGGATGCCCTCCTTGAACACAGGCCAAGGTTTCGCTCCGGCGGCGCGTTTCCTGCTGGTGGCCGCAGCATTCGTGGTGGTGGTGGCGGGGATGCGGGTCGCTGCCCCCCTGATCACGCCCATGCTGATGGCGGTATTCCTCGCCATCATCGCTTCGCCACCGCTATTTTTTCTGCGCGGCCGCGGCCTGCCGCTGTGGCTGGCGCTGCTGGTGGTGGTGGCGGTGATTGCCGGGTTCGGCGGGTTGTTGGCTGCGGTGATCGGTGCCTCGGTGGATGACTTCTCGGCCAACCTGCCCAGCTACGAGGCGAGTCTCAAGGAGAAGGCGGGGGCGCTCTACCACTGGGTCGGTTCGCTGGGAATCCCGGTGCCCGACCAAGCGCGCCAGGCACTCCTCGATCCGGCCAAGCTGATGAGCTTTGCCGGCCAGATGTTAAGCGGTCTCGGCGGCCTGCTCACCAATGCCCTGCTGATTCTGGTGACGGTGATGTTCATTCTGTTGGAGGCCGCCAGTCTGCCGCGGAAGCTGCAGTATGCCCTCAAGCGGCCAGAGAGCTCACTGCCCCGGTTACAGCAGGTCATGATGCACATCAATCACTACATGATGATCAAGACCTCCACCAGCCTGCTCACCGGCGTCGGCGTGTGGTTGTGGCTCTTGGTGCTCGGCGTGGACTTCCCGGTCCTGTGGGGGACCCTCGCCTTCTTGCTGAACTTTGTCCCCAATATCGGTTCGATCCTGGCCGCGATACCCGCCGTGCTTCTCGCCCTGGTGCAGCTCGATGTGCCCGCCACCCTCTGGACCCTGGTCGGGTACCTGGGGATCAACGTTTTCACCGGTACTGTGCTCGAGCCCCGTTTCATGGGCCAGGGTCTGGGGCTTTCCACCCTGGTGGTGTTCGTCTCCCTGGTGTTCTGGGGCTGGGTGCTCGGGCCGGTGGGCATGTTTTTGTCGGTTCCGCTGACCATGACCCTCAAGATCGCCCTCGATAGCACGCCCCAGACCCGGCCGGTGGCGCTGTTGCTCGGCTCCGAGCACCGGCCGCTGGATGCGCCGCCCGATTAGAGCGGTGGCCCTCTCTTCCGGCGGATTGATCCTGTTCGATGGCTGAGCCGGCGGATCGACGCGACCCGCGGGCCGAGCCTCTGGTGGCGACGGTGCGCCGGTTTGTGGCGGAGACCCTGCCGACGCTCCGCTCCGATCGCATCGGCCTGGATAGCCGTTTCGAGGCGGATCTGGG
>JAEHCY010000580.1 GCA_016880695.1 Chromatiaceae bacterium
ATCGCGGAGTTTCGCGGGTTCGAGAAATTCATCCAGGGACGACCCTACTGGGAGCTGCCGGTTGTCGTCCAGCGGCTGTGCGGTATCTGTCCGGTGAGTCATCATCTGGCGGCGGCCAAGGCCACCGATCGGCTGGTGGGTGTCACCGAGCTGACCCCCACCGCCGAGAAGGTGCGGCGGCTCATGCACTACGGCCAGACGCTTCAGTCCCATGCCCTGCACTTCTTTCATCTCGCCTCGCCGGACCTTCTGTTCGGCTACGATGATGAGGTTCACCACCGCAACATCCTGGGGTTGATCCAGGACCACCCCGAGCTCGCCAGGCAGGGCGTGCTGCTGCGCAAGTACGGTCAGGAGGTGATCCGGGTCACCGCGGGCCGGCGCGTGCACGGAAACGGCGCCATCCCCGGCGGGGTGAACAAATCAGTCAGCCCGGAGGAACGCGACACCCTCAAGCGGGACATCGGGCAGGTGGTCCGTTGGGGCACGGAGGCGGTGGGGCTCATCAAGCGTCTCTTCACCCACCAGATCGCTTACCACAGCCGCTTTGGCTCGGTGCCGGCCAACACCCTGAGCCTGGTCCGCGGCGACGGCGCCTTCGAGCTCTACCAGGGTGCCCTGCGGGCGCGGGACCCCGCGGGCCGGACGATCTTCGATCAGGTTGCCGACCGCGACTACGGCGAGCACCTTCGGGAGGCGGTTAAGTCCTGGAGCTACATGAAGTTTCCCTTCATCGCCGAGCTGGGTCCGGAGCGAGGATGGTACCGCGTCGGACCGCTGGCGCGGGTCAACAACTGCGGGTTCTTCCCCACTGCGCTGGCGGAGGCGGAGCGGCGGGAGTTCATCGCCCTCGGCAAAGGGGCGCCGGTGCAATCCGCATTGGCCTATCATTGGGCTCGGCTCATCGAGCTTCTGTACTGCGCGGAGGCCATCGAGAACCTGCTCGAAGATCCCGACATCAGTGGTGATGATCTCGTCACCCGAGGCGAGCTGCAGCCAAGCGGTATCGGCGTGGTGGAGGCCCCGCGGGGGACGCTGTTCCATCACTACGAGATTGATAGCGAGGGGCTCGTCACCAAAGCCAATCTGATCGTGTCCACCACCCATAACAATCAGGCCATGAACGAGTCGGTCCGCCAGGTGGCGCGGGAATACCTGGACGGAAACGAGCTGACCGAGCCCCTGCTCAACCGAATCGAGGTGGCGATCCGGGCCTACGACCCCTGCCTGTCATGCGCCACGCACGCCTTGGGCAGGATGCCACTGGAGGTGGTCCTGGTAGACGCCGCCGGAGGGGTGGTGGATCGCCGTTATCGTCAGTGGGACGGAGGGTCGTCGGCCCTCAGCACCGAGAGGTGAACGGCGCGGTGGCTCCGCGACCCTTGCTTCTCTTCGCATACGGCAACCCCTCGCGCGGAGACGATGCCTTGGGCCCCGAGCTGGTGAACCGGCTCAGGGGGGAACAGGATGCGGGCGCCTACCCCGAGCTCGATCTGCTCACCGATTTTCAGCCCCAGGTGGAGCATGCCCTCGATCTGAGGCAGCGCTCCTGGGTCCTGATCGCGGACGCAAGTCTTAGGGCGTGCCCGCCCTTCGAGCTTACGCGGATGCAGCCCCTCAGGGACCCGAGCTTCACCACCCACGCCCTGACCCCCGC
>JAEHCY010000581.1 GCA_016880695.1 Chromatiaceae bacterium
ATCGGTCTCGCCCTGGTGAAGAAGCTCGTCGAGGAGCACGGCGGCTCGATCCTGCTGGAATCGGGTCCCGGCCGGGGGAGCCGATTCCGCTTCACCTGGGCAAACGAACCCTCCAAACCGGGCGATGTGCCCACATCCGTCCTATCCACCGGGGAGAAGCCGCAATGATCGACAGCATGGCCGGTATCCTGTTGATCGAGGATGACCGGGTCGATGTCATGACCGTTCAGCGGGCGATGAAGAAACATCGCATCGTCAATCCGCTGCATGTTGCGCGCACGGCCACCGACGCCCTGGGCATGCTGCGTGGCCGGGGATTCCCCAGGATCGAGCCGCCCCCCGCGCTCATCCTGCTCGACCTCAACCTGCCGCGCATGAGCGGCATCGAGTTCCTGCAGGAGCTGCGCTCGGACCCGGAGCTGCGCGACCTGATGGTCATCGTCCTGACCTCCTCGAACGAGCCCAACGACCGCGCCGCGGCCTTTCGTTATGAGGTGGAGGACTACGTCGTCAAACCCCATTCATTCAATGAGTTCGCCAACGCGATCCGTACCCTGCTCGAATACACCCTGCCGAAGGAGACGGAGCGCCTCCGTTGAGATATCCGTCCCTCTGGCTGAGGCTGAAATCCCGAGCGGGCGGGATGAGCCTTGAGGCCAAATAACCGCCAGCGGCGGCCCTGGCAACGCGAGCGATGCCGCTTCACCGCATCGCGGAAACCCGGGGGAACTAGGGAAACTACCTATTTGCAGACGGCAGCCGGCTACCGTAGATTTAGTAGTCACTCGTCGTGGGGCGGTGAATAGCATACAAAACACCAGGAGGCACCCCGCCAACCGCTATGCGCGCTATCGTCGTTCGCCATTACCGCACAGAGAGCAACGCCCATCATCTCATCATGGGCTGGGGCGATGCTCCGCCGGCCGACAACTGGGAGGTGGATCTGGGCTATGTCGATCGGCTGCTGCGCCGGCGCCAGATCGCCTTCGACGCGGTTTACTCGAGTGCGCTGGGACGCGCGCAGCACACGGCCTGCTACTATGGGGAAAAGCGGGGAATCCCGCTGGCCCGCGTGGAGCCGGACCTCAATGAGATCGACTACGGCTGCCTCCGTGGCCATTGCAAGGAATGGGTCGCAGACCACTATCCTCAGTACAAGAACGATCCGGACTACGTCTATCCCGACGGAGAGAGCTTCCGTCAGATGCAGCAGCGCAGCGTGAGCGCCCTGCTAGGTATCGCCGAGCAGCATCCCGCCCACACCCTACTTATCGTGGCCCACGCCGGTGTCATCCGCGGGCTGGTCTGCCATTTTCTCGGGCTCGACTTGGGCGGCCATCTCAAGGTCAAGATCTCCCACCGCTATATCGGTGACTTCCGCCTCCGTGAGGGGGTCTGCGACTACTACGACGAGCTGGGCAATCGCTCCGGCTTCGCGCGCGAGGGCGGGGTGGCACTGCCCTGGCGCCGTGGAGAAACGGCGTTCGCCCCCGCGACCCAGACGAGTACCCCCCGCCCGTCCGCCTCGGTGGGTAGCCTCGCCACGGAGCTGCTTCAGCCGGGCTAGCCCCCGGTCGGTCCCGGCGGCGGGCGGCGACGGGCATTGAACCCAGAACGACCGCGTTTTGGTTTCTTCGCCCTCCCTGAAACCAGGACTCCGGTAGCGCCCCGGCTCAGGTCCGGGGCAGTCTGTGCCGGAGCCAATGCCCTCGACACAATGTGGGCGGGTACCCCCGGCGAGCAATCCCCCCGGCCAGCCCGGAGAGGGGCTGGGCGCTAAGGCCGGGATGCCAGGGCTTGCGCTTGAGGCTCAGCCTCTTGCGGCTTCGGCTTCTGTTTGCGGTTGGGTTTCCTCACCGGTTGTCGCGTCGTCCTCGACAGCGCTACCGGTCTCCGCGGTAGCGGCCGTATCCGCCTCGGGGGCATCGGCTCCGGCGAGCTCCTGGGCGTGCGGGACCCCGCTTTCACTCTCGGGCTCATCGGCCTGCGGCGGCTCGGGAGTATGCGCCCGGTCCCCGCCGGTGAGGCTGAGCACCGTTTCCTTGTCGCGCATGTCCTTGATCTCGGCGAAGAAGGAGTATTCGCCGTCGGTGACGGCCCGTGAGGTCTCGTCCAGCTCGGTGGCCAGCTCCTGTACGCTGCGCACCACCCGGATCAATTTCTCACCGGATTTGGAGACCGATAACCTGTTGTTGAGCCGGGCCTCGTTGATCCGCTTGTGGAGGTCGGTCACGGTTTGGTTGAGCTCCGCCACCGACTGAACCAGGCTGTCGCGCTCAACCTCCAACCGGGTGTGCTCGTCGCGCATCCGCTGCACCCTCTCCTGGTGCTCCCCCTGCAATGCCTCCATCGCCGCACGGTGCTCTGCCGCGAGCGCTCGCACCGCCTCCGCGTGGTCCTTGCGGATCTGCTCGATCTCCGCGGTGTAGCGCCGCTCGAGCTCCGCGGTCTGCCGCTCCTGGTCTTGCTTCAACGCGTTGATATTGGCGTTGTTGGAATCGTTCAGCCTGCGGATCAGCTCCGCATGCTCACTGCCCATCCGCTCGAGCTCGCCCGAATGCGTCTGCTTGAGGTGGTCCATCTGGTCCGCATTGGCCATGATCAACCCATCGAGCTTGCGTTCGTGATGCGCGCGCATCTCGTTGAGCGAGACCTTGCGCGCCATCTCGGCGTCTGCCAGGGCCGCCTCCTTGCGGGCCACCTCGCGGGATTTCCCGACGGCGAACCCGACCCAGACACTCACGATCACCAAGACGGCGGCAGCGGCGATGACCGGAACCGTCAACAACAGGGACAGATCCATGATTCACTCCTACGGGTCTTTTCAACAAAGGCACACCAGCGGGCAAGGCACGCGCAATTCCCTTCGTAGCCGATCTCGCCCGCCACCGAACAACCTCTGGGCTGCCGGGGTAGTGTAGGCCGAAGAGGGCAACCCTGTCGCGTCCTTGGAGCGCCTCCCCAGGGGCTCCAATATCTCCATGCAGCGCTATCCCTCCGCCAGCCGCCCACCTTTAGCTCAGTCCTGACCTGCATCGAGGCCGCTTCAAGCTCCATCTCCCGAATCTCGCGGTAACGTTCCAGGGATATGGCGATAGCGATCCTTGCCACGCACGGAGATGATGGTTTCCGGGGAGTCGGCACGGGACTATTCGATGATGGAAACCCCGCGGGTCTTCAGGTCGTTGGCGGTGATGGCGACCATTGCGATGCGCTCAATCCTACCGTAAAAGGTGCGATGGCAGTCCACCCCAGGCACCCCCGCCCGCGGATGGGCTGCCCCGTTTCAATCCACAATCTCCCCCTCGATCACCCGCTCGTCGCCCTCCGCCTCCCGATCGAACGTCAGCTCCTCCCCCTGCGCCCCGACCCGAATCAGATCCCCCGGCCCGAACCTTCCCGCCAGGATCTGTTGCGCCAGCGGGTTTTCGATCCGCTGTTGGATCGCCCGCTTGAGCGGGCGCGCACCGTAGCCCGGATCGAATCCGGCCTCGCCGAGCCGGTCCAGGGCGGCATCGCTCAACTCCAGGCGCATCTCGCGCTCGGCCAGGCGCCGCTGCAGATAGCGGATCTGGATCCGGGCGATGGCGCGGATCTGCTCCTTCTGCAGGGGGTGAAACACCACGATCTCATCGAGACGATTGATGAACTCGGGCCGGAAGAACTGGCCTACAATCCCGAGCACCGCAGTCTTCATCTGCCGGTAGTGCTCCTCGCCAGCGAGGCGCTGGATCACGTCCGACCCCAGGTTGGAGGTCATCGCCACCACCGCATTGCGAAAGTCCACGGTGCGGCCATGGCCGTCGGTGAGGCGCCCGTCATCGAGCACCTGAAGCAGCACGTTGAAAACGTCCGGGTGGGCCTTGTCCACCTCATCGAGCAGAATCACCGCATAGGGCCGGCGGCGCACCGTCTCGGTCAGGTGACCGCCCTCCTCGTAGCCGATGTAGCCGGGCGGGGCGCCGATGAGCCGCGCCACCGAGTGCTTCTCCATGAACTCCGACATGTCGATGCGCACCATGGCCGCTTCGGTGTCGAACAGAAACTCGGCCAGGGCCTTGCACAGCTCGGTCTTACCCACGCCGGTGGGGCCGAGGAACAGAAACGAGCCGATGGGCCGGTTGGGGTCGGCGAGCCCGGCGCGGGAGCGGCGGATGGCATCGGCAATGGCGTGGATCGCCTCGTCCTGGCCCACCACCCGCTTGTGCAGGACTTCCTCCATCTGCAAGAGCTTTTCCCGCTCGCCCTCGAGCATCTTGGAGACGGGGATGCCCGTCCACTTGGAGACCACCTCGGCGATCTCCTCGTCGGTAACCCGGTTGCGCAGGAGCCTGGTTGCCTGCCCCTCGGCCTCGGCCGCCTGACTGAGCCGCTTGCGCAGATCGGGGATGCGGCCGTACTGAAGCTCCGACATGCGGGCGAGGTCGCCCGCACGGCGGGCGGTCTCCATCTCCAACTGGGCGCGCTCCAGCGCCTCCTTGACATGGGCGGTGCCCTGCAGGGCCGCCTTCTCCGCCTTCCACACCTCCTCGAGGTCGGCGAGCTCCCGCTCGAGCCGTGCGATCTCGCCCTGCAGATGCTCGAGGCGCTTCTTCGAGGCCTCGTCCGACTCCTTCTTCAGGGCCTCCCGCTCCATCTTGTATTGGATCAGGCGGCGCTCCAGCCGATCCATCTCCTCGGGTTTGGAGTCGATCTCGATGCGGATGCGGGAGGCGGCCTCATCCACCAGGTCGATGGCCTTGTCCGGCAGGTTGCGGTCGGTGATGTAGCGATGCGACAGGGTGGCCGCCGCCACGATGGCGGGGTCGGTGATCTCCACCTTGTGGTGGACCTCGTAGCGCTGCTTGAGCCCGCGCAGGATAGCGATGGTGTCCTCCACCGAGGGCTCATCCACCAGCACCTTCTGGAAGCGCCGCTCCAGCGCCGCGTCCTTCTCCACGTACTCGCGATACTCGTCCAGGGTGGTGGC
>JAEHCY010000582.1 GCA_016880695.1 Chromatiaceae bacterium
CGCTGGCTTGCCGGCGCTGGGGGGCTTCGGACTGGCGGGGTGGTTTTAGCGCGGGCAAGCCCGCGCCCACAGGAGGTGGGCTGTCTGTTCCGTGGTCGCGTGGCTTGCCCGCGCTAACCCTCGGTCTACACCCGCACCAGCGCCAAAGAATAACCCCTGCCTAACCTATTCCCTCCCTTCGTGGGAGGCCAGAGGGTGGGGGGGCGCCGGCACGCAGACATAAAAAAACGGCCCGCGAAGGGCCGTTGGAATACACCGAAGGGCTGGATGGAGCTGAGATTTGGCTTGAACTGCCAAGTCAAAGTTTATCCGACGCCCGTTACGAACCCGTTAACAGTTGGTGGCGGTAGAGCGAGGCCGGCACAGCGTTCCTGGCGGATTACCGCGGCGGCGCACCGCACCCTGGGGGCTAAGAACCCTCGGCGATGCGGCGGAGATTGGGGATATCGACCAGAAAGGCGTTGGAGGCGGCCTCCACCAGCAGGCCGCGTCGTTTGAAGTCCGCGATGGTGCGGCTGGCGGTCTCGGTGGTGATGCCCAGCATGGCCCCGATGTCCTCGCGCCCGAACAGCTCACTCTCGCTGTTGAGCGGGTCGCGAACCAACCGGAGCAGAAGCCGGGCGACCCGCTGCCGCGCCGAGCCGGTGGACAGCTCCGTGAGCCAGGCATCCGCCTCACTCAGGGCCCGTTGCCAGCGGGTCATCAGCTCGCGATGCAGCTTGGGGTTCTGCTGGCCCAGCTCACGTACCACCCGCGCCGGGAAGCGACACACCTCGGTGGGCTGCAGCACCACCGCGTCGTGCTGATAGTTGGACTCGAGCAGGGCCTCCAAGCCGATCACGTCGGTGGTTCTGGCGAGCCGGACGATCCGTTGACTGCCGTCGGGTAGATACTGCATCAGCTTCAGGGCCCCCACCCGCACGGTGAACAGGTACTCACCGGTGTCACCGGCGCGGTAGAGGGTTGTACCCGGTTGCAGGCGGTACTGGTCGATGGGGTCGTGGATCAGGGAAAAGTCCTTCTCCTCGAGCCCGGCGAATAGCACCGTGGCGCGCAGGCTGCAGTTGAGGCAATCGGCCAGGCCCGACCAGGCCTCGCGCAGGGTGACGTTCTTCGCCATGGTGCGGATGCCTCCTCAGCGGGGTGAAGGCCGGCGTGTCCCGCCCCGATTGCGGCCGGGGTGCGCTCGGTTGGTCGCCTGATCTTCACTCACGGGTCGCTCGACGATCATTAACGGCGGTTGCTCCTTTTGCTTGCGGGGGCCACGGGGTGCCGGGAGCCCTGGTACTGTGCCCGCAACTATCCCATATTTCGGGGGTGCTGGCCTAGGTTTTGCCCGGTGTGAGGGATGGGAAGGTGCCCGGTGGGCTAAGGCTTCGGTGGCTCGGCCGCGGGCAAGCGGTAGTAGGTGCGATTGAGGTAGCTCGCCACGTCGGCGATGTCTTCGTCGGTCCAGGGCAGGCCGAGCTCCCCGCTCCAGACCCAGACGTAGCGCTGTAGATCGTCCATCGACCGCACCTTGCTTGCCACCCGAAAATGGATCTCAGTGAAGTGGCAGTGGCGGCAGACGGTGTCGTAGAGCAATCGACCGCGCTCGGGCTGAGCCGCCTCCAGCATCGGGCTGGCGCACAGGATGGCAGTGAGCAGGGCGAGCAGAATGCGTTTCATCCTAAGATCCCCAGTTGGAACCGCTCCGCCCCGCGATATGCCTTGCCGAGCAAGACTACCCGGGACGATCCCTCGATACGGCGCTTGGTGCCTACTCGGAATGAATGGGATTCCCACCCGTTCGAGAAATGGCCATTCGTCCCGAGCAGCTCCCCGGAGCAGCGCATCGAGGGATCGCGGCGCGCCCGCGGGATGGGCCGTACCGCTACAACTCTAGCCCAGGTTTCCGGGTTGTGCTCCGAAAAGGTCGCCTAACCCAGGTCATGGTACAACTTGCATCCAGGGGCTGCTGCCCCGCGTAGAGGGGCGCCCGCGCCCGGTCCCTCGACCCTCGACTTGGAGGCTCGCATGCGCGCTACCCAGATATCGGTTCCGCTCAACGCCTCCGCCATCAGGGGTCACGCCGACCGTTACCCTGGGGCGGACTGCCCCGCTATCCCTATCGCGATATCCACCGGCGAGCCCGCTGGTTCGCGCCGGGGCGCACTGCTGATTGACGCGCAACCTCTCAGGCCGCGGCGGCAAACAGGGGGCTCGGGTCCCAGTAGCCGAGGACCTGGCGGATGCGTCCTTCCTCGTCCAGCTCGAAGCAGTCGATGCCTTCCACCTCCACCGCCTGACCGTTGTTCGCCACGCAGTGGGCGCTGAAGTACACCGCCACGCTGGGGCCGCAGGGGAACACCCGCCGGGGGCGGAAGTCGAGCGCGTGGAACAGGGCGGTGACGCCCGCGAGAAAGGCCCGCTGCGCCTCCCGCCCCACCCGCGGGGGGGCGTTGGCGGGGTCGTGGGCGGTGGCATCGGCGGCGAAGCAGTCGGCCCAGGCGTCGGCATCCTTGCGGCGGATGGCATCGAAGTAGGCGTCAACCAGGGTCTGCGGATCGTTCATGGGTCTTCTCCTGCGGGAGGTGGTCAGAAAGGGCGGGTCGATGATAACCGGTGAGCCGGACCTGGAGCCGCCACGCCATCCCTAGGGCGCCGCCGCGCATCACCCAGTCATGAATTCCAAACGAACGGGGGGGCCAGCCAGGGGGCGACCCGGCGTATCCAGACCCCGGGGACGTGCCTGCACCGCCGGGCTTCAGGCGACAGGAATCCAAGCCGAGCGCCGGCTCGGGGCGCAGTGCGGTCATTGCGAGCTGTCCCGTCCTCTGCC
>JAEHCY010000583.1 GCA_016880695.1 Chromatiaceae bacterium
CGCAACCAGTCCCGGAAGCGTCGCAGGCTCAGGAGGTAGACCAGGCTAACGACGAGGGGAAAGAACACCGCCACCGGCCCCTTGGTGAGAAAGCCGAGCCCCATCCACAGGTAGGCCCGCCGCCGCGGGGCGCGCGACGGCTCCACCGCATAGCGGTAGACCTCGAACAACGCCAGCGCCAGGAACAGGTTGAGCACCGCATCCGCCGTGGCAGCCTTGGCGATGACGCCAACCTGCAGGACATTGACCAGGATCAAGACGGCCACCGTGGCCCCCACCGCCTCGATCTGCTGACGCCCGAATCGGTAGAGCGCCCACGCCCAGAGTGTCGCCGCCAGTGCCGAGGGCAGCCGCAGGGCAAACTCGTTGAGGCCGAGCAGCCCCACCGAGGCCGCCTGCAGCCAGTAGATCAGGATCGGCTTGTCGTAGCGGGGCTCCCCGTCGCGGTAGGGGGTGATGAAATTGCCGCTCTCCAACATCTCGCGGGTCGCCTCGGTGAAGGCCCCCTCATCGAGGTCGTAGAGCGGAACATCCCCAAGCCGCCAGAAAAAGGCCAGGAGCACGGCCGCCGCCATGAACCCGAACGCGATCCTGGGCCGGGCGAGCGGGGACTCTTGGACAGTCATGAGGCGTGAGACTCTCGCCCCGATTTCCAAGCCGCCGAGGCGGGGTCGGACTGCCAGGCGATGGCGTGATGGGGCCGGTCGCTCGACTCGAAAAAGGTTCGGCTAAGGAGCTCGGCCAGCACCCCGGTAGTCAGGAACTGAATCGCCGCCACGCAGAAGAGAATGCCGATAAACAACAGCGGTCGGTGCCCGATATCCGCCCCATAGAACAGTTTCAGTGCCCCCAGGTAGGTCATGATTCCCCCCCCGAGGACACCGAATCCAAGTCCGATGCTGCCGAAGAAGTGTCCGGGCCGCGCCCGATAGCGCAGAAAGAAGAAGGCAGCGAGCAGGTCGAGCAGCACCCGGAAGGTGCGTGAGATACCGTACTTCGAGCGACCGAGCTCCCGCGCCCGATGGCTCACCTCGGTCTCGCCGATCCGACTCGCCGAGGTAACCCCCGCGACCCAAACCGGTATGAAGCGGTGCATCTCGCCAAACAGGCGCACCGACTTGAGCACCTCCGAGCGGTAGACCTTGAGGCTGCAACCGTAGTCGTGCAGATGCACCCCGGTGACCCGGGCGATGAGCCGGTTGGCGATCCGCGAAGGCAGCTTTCGCAGCAACAGATCGTCCTGGCGCCGGCGGCGCCACCCCTGCAGGAGATCGAGGTCCCGCTCGCCGAGCTCTTGGATCATGCGCGGGATATCCGCCGGATCGTTTTGCAGGTCCCCATCGAGGGTGGCGATCAGCTCACCGCGGGCGGCGTCGATACCCGCCTGCATCGCCGCCGTCTGTCCAAAGTTCCGCCGCAGCCGGATCACCCGCACATGGGGGCCGTAGGTCTCGGCCACCTCCACCAAGCGCCGACCCGTTCCATCGGCGCTACCGTCGTCCACGCACAGTAGCTCCCAACGGCCCGGATACCCGGCGAGCCCCTCATGCACGCGCCGCAGCAGGGGCTCGACATTGTCGACCTCCTGAAACAGGGGAATGACCACCGAAAGGGAAGGGGGTGGGAGTTGCCCCGTGGCGAGAGCAGCGGTCATGGCTCGGACAGGTTTACAAAAAATGGCTCGATTGCGGGGGGCCTGGCAGGTCAGGGCTCCCCGCGGGGACGCTACCGGCAACCCCTGGTCTGCAGACGACACCGCACTGCGGTGCTCCCGCAGACGGTTAGCAGCCTGACGCAACCCCCATCGACACCCGAGGCCGACATCAACGGGAACTGGGGTTGCCCGGCGCTGGCGAGCATCGGCCTCGCCAAGGGGCACCTTCAGCCGGCTACAATACGCAAGCATCGCCCAGACGGGAAGCCGTGCCTTCACCCGCAGCCGATTGCCTCAGGGGGCAGCCCCCTCCATGGGCCGTTACGCCTACCTCGCCCGGCTGTTGTTCCCCGCAGCCAGCGCCCTGGCTGCCACTTGCCGCCAATGGGCCAAAGAGGATCAGGTGCCCAACAACGAGCTTGCGGACGATGTCCGGGAGTACCTCGAGGCCGCCTCCCCGGAATGAGGAGTCGGTGGAGAATACCGGCACGGCCCCGGCCCGCTAACCCACTGCCCCGCCAGCGAATCGCTCCGGGTGCTCCGCGGCGGGACCCC
>JAEHCY010000584.1 GCA_016880695.1 Chromatiaceae bacterium
ACTAGCCGGGGGGATGGTTGTGCTGTTGTGTTGGCCGTGCGTATCGTTCATCGGCCGCGTCCTCCGCCACCGCCACCACCGCGCCCGCCACCACCACCACCGCGCCCGCCGCCGCCAACGCCGCGCATGCCGCCGCCACCTCCGCTACTTCGATTGACGCTGCCACCGCCACCGCTAAAACCGCCGCCACCACCGCTCATACCACCGCCACGGCTCTGTGCGCCGCGCGCGCTGGCGGCGCGCTCGGCGCTGCCGCTATCACGGGATTGAAACGCGCTGGCCGGACGGCCCTCTGGAGCGCGGGCGACAGAGCGCTCCGGCGCCTTTTTCTGCGCCGCGGGCCGCGCCTTTGGGGTTTCCGCACGCTGCGCGGGACGGGCATCCGCCTTTGGCCGCTCGGCTGGACGAGCTTGCGCATTTGGCCGCTCGGCCGGGCGAGCCGAGCCCCCTGGGCGCTCCCGGTCGCCATCACCGAGCTTCGCCCGATCGGCGGGTTTGGTGGTGGCACCGGGTCGCTGCTGCGCCGTCCCCGGCAGGGTGGCTGGCCGTTGCGTGTCCTTGCCCCGCGCCGTGTTGCGGTCGATACCGGCACCCGCCCTGGCGTTGGTCACCTCTGGGTGGCGCGCGGCCACCCGGTCGGCGTCCCGGTACTTCACGCCGCCGCGGTGCTCCGGGTTGTGCTGGAAGCTGTTGGCCTGCTTCTTCCACTCGTTCTTTTCGATGGTGGTACAACGGCCGACGCAGACGTCACCGTTGATGTTGGTATCACCCCGCCACCTATTCCAGTCGCCACTGCCGTAACGTGGTCCGTTCCAGTCGTTGTCCCAGTAGCCGGGACCGTGGTGCCAGACGTGATAGCCGCCCCAGTCGTCATCGTCATCCCACATGATGGCGGCGGTGAGCAGCCCGCCAACCAGCGCGCCGGCACCGAACGCGACCACGGGGTCTACCGACGAGGTGGTGGTGGTTTGCACGGGCTGCTGGTACACGGTGGGGTAGTACACCGTCTCGGGGGCCGGGGTGCCGTAGACCTGCGCCGGGTTATAGGTGGGGACGTAGACGGTTTGGGGGTCCGCCGGCTCGATGACCACCGATTCCTTTTCGACGCTCACCTTCTGCTGCGGGGTATCCTTCAGGGCGCCGGTCTTTTGCGCCTCCCGGCGCAGGCGCTGCACCGCATCCATCACCTCCTGCTCCTGGGCGAGGAAGGCATCACCCAGGTCCTGGGTCCAGTCGAGGTTTTCGTTCATCCGCGCGAGCACGCTCGGGAACATCGCCAGGGTCTTGACGCTTGGGTCCCAGGTTTCCGCGAGCAGGGCCTTGTCCAGGGCCTCGCCCTTGAGGCTGGCGTTCTTCTTCTGCCAGCGCGAGGCCTGGACGATCTCCAGCGGGTAGGTGGAGGCCATCAGCACCTGGGCGAGCAGGGCATCGGGGTAGAGCGCAATGGGCGCCACCATTTGCTCGATCTGCGCTTGGGAGAAGGCGGGTTTCACCGCCTGCGCGTCGGTTCCCGCCGCCGCGGTGGCAGGCGCCGGTGCCGGGTCGGCCGCCATCGGCACCCCCTGGGCGGAGAGCACTGCCCAGGCCACGCCGGTCAAGATCCAGAGTTTCCTGTTTCGCATAACCAATACCCCTTCTGTCAGTATCTGTATCCTGGCGCTCCGATCAGCCGCCAACCCTTTGCTTCAAAGCCGGGAAGCACCCCGGCACGGAGATCCTGAACCGGTCTGCTGTACGACCCGATCAGCCCTGTTGCGTCCTCGCTCAGCCCTCGCCGAATTTATACCAGATTGCTGGCGAGGATTCGCTACCGGGGGCCCTACCGGGGGCCCTGCGCTCGGCCCGCTCGCGACAATTTCTTCCCAACCGCCCAGCCCCTGTGCAGGCGCCTTGGCACGACGAGCCGATCGCCACCGCTCACCGCGGCTTTTCGGCAAGCTCTCCGGCAGCGAGACCCGGCGGCACCTTGTCCCAGGGATATCCCTTCACCGCCATTCCATAGGCCAAGTCGTAGAGCTTGCGCATGTACTCGGTGTCGAACTCATGGGGGTGCGGCTCGTTGAAGGTGCTTGGAATATAGGCCAGGTTGAAGGCGACCCCGTCGCGCTGGGTGGTGGCATAGATCCGGTAGAGGTCTCCTACGCCCTGGGTGGCGATCAGGGAACTGACCGCCCGCGCGCTGATACTCAGGGTCCGCCGCTCCACCTGGGCCCATTCCGTGTCGAGGCGTGAGTTGCGAATGATGTAGGCCTTGCGCTCGCGCTGTGGGGCCTTGGACTTGCTGATATTGATCGACGACGGATACAGGAACACCTGGGCCATGGCCCCGCCGTCGACGTGCATTTCCTGGTACCGGCCACCATCGGCCTCGACGTCGATCAGGGTCGGAGGGAAGGCGCCGGGGATCGCCGCCGAGGTCACCATCACCGTCCGAAACAGGTCCACGGCGCCTGGATCGCGGCTGCTGGCGATCTTGGTCATGTTCCAGATCACCGGCTGGCGGGCATCGAGGTCGCTGGTGGCAATCAGCAACAGCCGGCCCTTCTGGTACTCGGCGGCGATCTCGTCGAGCAGCGCCCGGTCCACCTCCTTGGCAACACGGTTCCACAGGGGGCGGTTGTCGGCCATGGCGTCGTTGGTGATCGCCG
>JAEHCY010000585.1 GCA_016880695.1 Chromatiaceae bacterium
CGGGCAGGATCGAGGCATTACGCCAGGACAATGATCGGTTTGCGGCCCTGATGCGCGAGTATGAAGAGCTCGACGCTCGGGTCCGCCGGATCGAGGAGCTTGGAAGCCCAGTCGCCGATGAGACCCTCGAGGACCTCAAGAAAGAGCGGCTACTGCTGAAAGACCGCCTCTACGATATGTTGCAGCGCTGAGTTCAGCCGAGCTTGTCCTGATCCGCAAGGGGGAAGGCAGACGCCTTCCCCCTTGCGTGTGATCGCTCGACGGTTTTGTCCTTGGCGGGGAGCCGTTATAGTGATGGTATGCCCACTGCGACCCATCCACCCCAACCCAAGCGCCCGCATGCGGAACGCCAGACCCTGACCTGGTCGGTTCTCCGGGTACTCGACGCCTGGTCCGTGCCCACCCCCGACCAGGTCGCACTCCTCGGACTGGGCGGCGCAGTCGGTCCGGCCGAGCTCGGACGCTGCCGCATCGGCACGCCCCTGCCGGAGACCGGTGAAGTCTACCAGCGCGCCGCCCTCCTGCTTGGCATGGACGAGGCGCTGCACCAGATCTTTCCCCACAGCGAGCAGTCGGCAAACCTCTGGATCACCAGCCCCCTAGCCAGGTTCGGCCGGGCGACCCCGCTGGAGCTGTTGTTGCGGGGCGATCTGGAGACGATGCGGCGGCTAGCGGGGTCGCTGGATAACCTGGACCTCTTTTAACGCTTAGCGGGTTCCTGTCGATGCGCTATCGGATCATCCCTGTCACACCCTTCCAACAGAATTGCACCCTCCTCTGGTGTGAGCAGAGCCTGGAGGCCGCGGTGGTCGACCCCGGTGGAGACCTCCCCAATATCCTGCGCGAGATCGAGCGGCAGCGGGTGCGGCCGACCAAGATCCTGCTCACTCATGGGCATGTCGACCATGTGGGCGGCGCCGGCGAGCTGGCCGCGCAGCTCGCGATCCCCATCGAGGGGCCTCACATCGGCGACGACTTCTGGCTGCGGGCCGTCGGCGAGCAGGGCCGGATGTTCGGTCTGGGGGAGGTCAGGTCCTTCACACCCGATCGCTGGCTCACCCAGGGCGATAGGCTTTCGGTTGGCGACCTGCGCCTCGAGGTCCTGCACTGCCCAGGCCACACGCCAGGTCATCTGGTATTTTTCGACCCGGCGAGCCGGATTGCCCTGGTGGGCGATGTGCTGTTTCAGGGCTCCATCGGCCGGACGGACTTTCCCCGAGGCGACTACGATCAGCTCATCGGTTCGATTCGCTCGCGCCTGTGGCCGCTCGGCGACGACGTTCACTTCATTCCCGGTCATGGGCCCATGTCCACCTTTGGTGAGGAGCGGCGCAGCAACCCCTTCGTGGCGGATCGGCGTGGGTAAAAACGAACGCTTTGTGCTTCAATAGACAAATGGTTAGCGGGCTCCGGCAACCCTGATGGCAAGAACGATCCAAAATCAGCCCCCTGCGAGTCGGTCCGGCGGTACTCGCAGCTATTGGGTCAAGACCCTCGAGACCCCAGGCGGCGAAGCGGCCCCGGCTCAAACCGAAGACGAGTCCGGCTCGCCCCGTTTCGTCGAGCCCTTCCGGCTTGACACCAAGCAGCGCGGCAGCCTGCTCGCGCTCTTGCGCAAGCTCCGCGTGGGCGATACCGACGGACGGGAGATCTTTCTCGCGGCCATTTCCTATGACCTGGCCGCCTACAAACAGCAGGCGATCTCCGAACCCCCGCCGGTCGAGCCTCCGGCTCCCGAACCGCTAGCGCCCAACCCTCAAGAGCCGACCCTGGCGCCCTTGGCCGCCTCGCTTGGCTCGCTGTGCGAGCGCATCGACGATCTCGATGAGCCCACCCGGGCCTGGCTCCTCGAAGAGCTACAGAAGGGCGACCGCTTTGGTCGCGCCTACGACACCCGCTACCTGGCGGAGCTTCGCTCTGAGCTGGATCTGCTCGCTCACGCCTGTGCCGCGCCCGCACCCCTGGCCCCAGCCGAGACCCCGCCCGAGCCACAACCGCGGCTCTCAGCGAACGCACGGCAGCTCTTGACCCGTCTCGCGGATGTTTATGCCGACTGCTTTGAGGGCACACCCACCGCCGACCCTGAAGGCCCCTTCTCCCAGATTCTTCGGCACCTGTTTGTGCTTGCCGCCATCGACCTGCCCACCGACGAGGATGCCCTGACCCAGGTTCTCGGCGAGGATCAAGAGACTACTGCGAGCCCTGCCGCAATCGCCGACTAAGCGGTTGTTGACGAACCCTCGCGCTCGGTCCGAGCACAACAAGCCCCGCGACGCCCCGAGAGCGAGAATCGGCTCGCACAGCAGAGGAATCCACAGGGGTTGCCGACCACCGACCCTTGTGATCGCGCAATTCGCCCCTGTACGCATTCCTGTTATGATTTTTGCGTAGTCTGACGGGATCCACTGGCTTGATCTCGCACGCCGGTCGGGGTGACGGGCCACCGGCCAGGGCAGTGGCGACGGAGATTGTTGGGATGGCTTGGGCCGGGTACCTGGTGCTGACACTCACCGCCCTCCTCGCGGGCTACCTGTTCTGGGTCAGGCTTACCAGCCACCGCCTCCAGGGCCGGGGAGTGGGAGCGCTCGCTCGGTTGTTTCCGCCGCTCGGAGAGGGCTACGGGCGGGCCGCCATTTACTGCTACAGTGCCAACTGCGCACCCTGCCGACAGATGGCCCCAGCCATCGAGCGCTTGAGCCGGCAGCACCCAAATCTGTTCAAGCTCGATGTCCAAGAGCATTCCGGCACCGCCCGCCAAGTGGGCATCCGCGCCACGCCCACTACCCTCCTGGTGGAGAACGGGACCATCATCAAGGTCCTACTGGGGGCCGGCGCGATACGTTCGCTGGAGGTATTCCTCGGCTCGGCCTAGGCCCTGCGGAGTATCCTCCTCTTCAATGGGGCTACCACCTCAAGCACCCAGGGGCGCGCCCGTGGCCCTGGGACCGGTTTAAAAAGGCAAGCCGTTTCGCTGGCACTATGATTCTCAAACGTTTTTTCAAATCCAAACCCAAGTGGGAGCATGCCGATCCGACGATCCGCCAGCAGGCAATCGCGGCCATTGCGGATCAGGATCAGGAAACGCTCGCCCGGCTCGCCCGCGACGACGCTGACGCCGCCGTGCGCCGGCAGGCCTGCCGGCGGCTACGCCGTCTCGATCTCCTGCGTCAGCTCTCAACCGAAGATCCTGACGCCGGCGCGCGGGAAACGGCCCTCGCCCATCTGCGCACCCTACTCTGCGGTCACCACCCGCAGAGCCCCCCGCTGGAGGCCTGTCTGGCGGAGCTGGCGCAGATCGAGGACCAGCGGCTGATCGAGCAGGTCGCAGCCACCGCCACCCATGCGGAGCTGCGCCGGGCAGCCATCGCTCGGGTGGAGCGCGCGGAGGTCCTACTCAGCTGCGCCGTCGGGGACACCGCCGCCGGAAATCGTCTCGCCGCCGCCCAGCGCATCGACGATCGCCCCGCCCTCGAAGAGCTCGCCCAGCGGATGGGCAAGAAGGACAAGAACCTCTACCGCATGGTGCGCGAGAGGCTGCGCGCCATCGCCGCGCGCGACGCCGCGCCGGCCCGCATCCGGGCGGAGTGCGCCGAGCTCTGCGAGAAGATCGAGCGGCTCGGGCGGCTGCAGGCCTGGAGCCAGGATCGAGCACTGCTCGAGCACCTCGACAAGCAGTGGACCAACCTGTCCGCGGAGGGTGAGACCGAGCCCGCGCTACAGGATCGCTACCAGGCCGCGCGCGCGCGATTCCTCGACGCCTACACGGCCTATCGGCGAGAGAATCAGGCGCAGATCGAAGCCGAAGAGGCCCGCGATCAGGGCCTGCGCGAGCGCGAGGTCCTGATCGAGACGCTCAAGCAGGCGGCACGAAGTGAAGGGGAAGCGGAGCTTATCGCCGTGGTTGAGCGGGTGGAGATCACCTGGTCGGCACTGCCTCCGCTCCCCGAGGCGGATGAGCTGCGCCTGCGTCGGCGGCTGATCTCCGCTCAGGAGGCGGTCTCGTCCCGGCGCGGGCAGTTGGCGGAGAGGCGGCAGCACGCCGAGCAGCTCGCAGCCCTGGTAGCGGAGGCAGAAGCCCTCCTCGGCGAGAATTTCCCGCTAGACCACCAGGCGGTGGCCAGATTGCACCAGCGAGCGACCGCGCTGGGGCCTGGGGGCGAGGACCCGGCGCTCTACCGGCGCCTCGACGAGGCGCGGACCCAGCTTCAGGAGCGGCTCGATCGTCAACACCATCACGCCGAGCAGCGGCTCGGTCAACTGCCGGCAAAGCTCGAGGAGCTCGAAGGGCATCTCGAGGCCGGCGAGCTGCGCAAGGCGGAACCGGTTCTTCAGAGCATCCAGACCACCCTGGAGCTGCTTGGCCTGTGCGGTATCAACCGGCGGAAATTCAGCGAGCTGGAGCGACGTCTGCAGGTGCTGACGCCCAGGTTGCGGGAGCTGCAGCACTGGCGCAAGTGGGGGACCGACCAACACCGTGCGGCGCTGTGCGAGACCCTCAAGGGGCTGTTGGCGGCCGATACCGATCTCGGCCAGATGGCCCGCACCCTGCACGAGACCCAAGTGGAGTGGAAGCGTCTCGACCAGAGCGGCCCGGTGGTCAACCGTCGGCTTTGGGACCGGTTCCACGCCCTCGCCGAGCAGGTCTACCAACGCTGCCGGCCCCACCTTGAGCAGCAGGCCGCCGAGCGCGAGCAGCATCGGGCCCAGCGGGCGGCCCTGTGCACGGAGCTCGAGCAGTTCCTCGATCAGGTCGATTGGCAGCGGATGGACTGGAAGAAGGCGGTGCGCGCCGAGCGGGAGATGCGCGCCGCCTGGGCCAGCGCCGGTCCGGTGGAGGGCAGGCACCGCCGAGAGCTGGAGCGGCGGTTCCACGTCGCCCTCGAGCGGCTCGACCAGCACCTGACCACTGAACGGCAGCGTAACCGCGACCACAAGCGGGAGCTCATCGCCCAGGTCGAGGCCTTGGCGGGGGCGGCCGACCTGCAACAGGCGATCGCCGAGACCAAACGCCTGCAAGGCCAATGGCACACCACGGTAGCGGGTCGGCCGAGCGAAGAGAATCGGCTCTGGAAACGATTCCGCCAGGCCTGCGACGCCGTGTTCTCCCGGCGCCAGGTCGAACAGGAGACGCGCGTGAAAACCGCCGAGGAGAACCTGAGCTTGCGGCGGGCGATCTGCGAGGACCTTCAGCGGTTACCGCAGGCGGACCAGAGCACTAGCGAAATGGAACGCGCCTTCGCCGAGATCCGCGAGCGCTGGGACACGCTCGCCCATCTGGAGGTGCCCCCGCGGGCCTTGCCGGGGCTGGAGAAGGCCTGGCGGGAGGCCCAGAGCGCCTGGCGCGCGGGCCTGGAGCGCCGTCGTGACGAGCGCGAGCGCCGCGAGCTCGATCTCTTGCGCGCGCGCGCCGGGTTATGCACCGAAATGGAAGGCCTCGCCGGCGACCCACCCGCCTCGGGCGCGGAGATCGACCGCATTGAGGCCGCCTGGAATGCGCAACCCCCACTCGCCGACCCTCGCCTCGCGGGAGCCATGGCGGAGCGCTTCACCCAGGCGCTCGGTGCGGTGACGGGCAGCTCGGCAGCGCTGAGTGGAGACGCCGATAACCTCAAGAAGCGCAAGGAGATCTGCCTTCGACTTGAGATCCTCGCCGGCATCGACTCGCCCCCTGAGCTCGGCGCCGAGCGCCTGGCGTTCCAGGTCAACCGCCTCACCGGGCACATGCGCGATGGCGCCGAAGACCCCCTGCAGGGGGCGGTCGCCCTGGAGCAGGCCTGGTATCTGACCGGGGCGGTGTCCCCCGCCATCGTCACAGCCCTTGAGATGCGCTTTGAACGGGCGCGAGCGGCCCTTCTCGGGAACGGGGAGCGGCCCCGCCAGCCCTCACCGGCCTGACATCGCAGCCGCCGAACCAAGAACAGGGAGCAGATAGAATCGATGGACGTTGCCTTCGTCGACGCCGCTGCCGTCGAGCGGGCCTTCTATGAGGCCTTCGCCCGGCTGGATCTCCGCCGTATGAGCGAGGTCTGGGCGGACGGGGCGGAGACGGTGTGCATCCACCCCGGCGGCCCACTGCTACAGGGAAAGGCCGTGATCCTCGACAGTTGGCGGGAGATCCTCTCGGGTTCGGTACCCCCCACCCTGCGCCACCGGGCGGTGCAGCGATTCGCCACCGGCGCGCTGGCGGTACACCTCGTTGAGGAGACCATCACCACGGCGGGTACGAGCGTGCCCCAGACCACCCGGGTACTCGCAACCAACGTCTACGCATACCTCGGAGACTCCTGGCGCATGCTAGAGCACCACGCCTCCCTGCCGCTCGGCACCCGACGCGCACCCCAGCCCAGCGCGCCGGCCAGGGTCCACTGAGCACTCCGCGATGGGCGGCTCACTCCGGCGGGGCCTCATGGATGCGCACGGCGAGCACGTCGCAGATCGCGCCATTGACTACCGTGCGCGCCGTGGAGCCAAGCAAGGCCGCCAGCCCGTGGCGCCCATGGCTGCCGATCACGATCAGATCAACCGCCTGTTCCTGGGCAACCCGCAGCAGGGTCTTACCGGTGACCCCCACCTCCACGAAGCGCTGCGCCTCGGGAATCCCGAGCTGCTGGCCCAAATCCGACATCTGCTTTCTGGCAATCTCCACCAGCTCCCGCTCCAGATCGAAATCCTCGGGCAGAACCAGATCGCCCGAGTAAGACATCGGCATATATTCGACGACGTGGACCAGGCTCAAGCGCGCGCCGTAGCGCTCTTTGAGCTGGGCGCCCCGTTCCACCACCCGACCCGTCTCCGGCGAGAAATCCACCGCGAGCAGGATGTGCCCGTAATTTGTGAGTGCCATCGGTGCTCTCCACAGTTTGCCCCTGATCACAAGTATAGCCACCCTCGAGTACGGGGTTGGCAGCCCTCTCTCCACTACTGAGGATTAGAACCATGCGCGCCCTGACCAGCTTCCCCCTGTTCCTGATCCTGTTGGTTGCCTACCTGCTCTTGGCGTTTGGCGCACCGAACGTAGACGGCCAGGGGCTCTCCGGCACGCTGCTGGCGCTCGACCTTTTCTCCGGCGCCCATTTCAGGCTCACCGTCAACGGCCTCTTCCTCGCCCTTGGCGTGGTGTTTTTGTTCCTCGAGATGGTCAAGTCCACCCGAACGGGTCCCGGATCGGTGATGGATCATCTGCTCTCCACCCTGGTATTCGCCGCCTTCCTGGTGACCTTTGTGGTGATGCGCGCCGCGGGCAACGAGACCTTTTTTCTGCTCATGCTGATGTCCGCCGTGGACGTGCTCGCCGGATTCACGGTGACCCTGGCCGCCGCCCGGCGCGACCTGGTGGTCGACCGCTAACCACAACGACCGCGGGGGCACATCCCGAGTTGGGGTTGTGGTGCACGGCCTAGGTCGCCAAGCCATCACCCCCGACGCGCCAGGCCCTCGCGCTTCGGCCAATGGTCGTGATTCCGCTCGACCACCATCGCTGAGCGAGGAATGAAGGTGCCTGCGAAAGAGGCCACTGCCCGCATCAAGATCAACAAACTACTCGAAGCGGCAGGCTGGCGATTTTTTGCCAAAGACGGCCTGCCCGCCAACATTCGCCTCGAAGCCGGCGTTACGCTCAAGGCGTCCGACCTGGACGCCCTTGGCGACAACTTCGAAAAGGCCATCAGGGGTTTTATCGACTTCCTGCTGCTCAGTGCCCGGGGATTCGCGCTGATCGTCCTGGAGGCCAAGGCAGAAGACAAAAACCCGCTGATCGGCAAAGAACAGGCCCGCAAGTACGCCCGCTCCCAGAACTGCCGCTTCGTCATCCTCTCCAACGGCAACCTGCATTACTTCTGGGACCTGGAGCGCGGCGACCCTTATGTGATCACCTCGTTTCCCACGCCCGAATCTGTCGTTGGCTACCAGAAGGTAACGCCCAACCCCCAGCGGCTGATCGACGAGCAGGTCGCTGACGACTACATCGTTCTGACTCAGCGCCCGACATACCTTTCCGAGGCCGGTTGGAAGAACGACACCGAACGCCCAGCCTACCTCCAGGCCAACAAGCTGCGCTTCCTGCGCCCCTACCAGCTCAAGGCGATCCACCGACTGCAGGCGGCCGTGAAGGACGGCAAGGACCGATTCCTCTTCGAGATGGCCACGGGTACGGGCAAGACCCTGACCGCCGCGGCCGTCATCAAGCTCTTTCTCCGTTCCGGAAACGTACGGCGGGTCCTGTTCCTGGTGGATCGCCTTGAGCTGGAGGACCAAGCCAGGAAGGCCTTCGCAGGGGTGCTGTCCGCCGATTTTCAGACCGTGATCTACAAGGAGAACCGGGACGACTGGTGCCGCGCGGAGATTGTCGTCACCACCGTGCAATCCCTGCTCTTCAACAACAAGTACCAGAGGCTCTTCTCGCCGACCGACTTCGACCTCGTCATCTCCGACGAGGCACACCGTTCCATTGGCGGCAACGCCCGGGCCGTGTTCGATTACTTCATCGGCTACAAGTTGGGTCTCACCGCCACGCCGCGCGATTACCTCCGCCGGTTTGACGGCTCAAAGCCGGGTACCCGTGACCCGCGCGAGGCCGAGCGCCGCCTGCTGCTCGACACCTACCGCACCTTTGGCTGCGAGAACAGCCAGCCGACCTTCCGTTACTCGTTGCTTGACGGCGTGAAAGAAGGCTTCCTGGTCAACCCAACCGTGGTGGATGCCCGCACCGAGATCACCACTAAGCTGCTTTCCGCAGCGGGCTTCATCGTCTCCTTCACCGACGATGCCGGCGAAGACCAGCAGGAGGCGTTCAGGCAGCGCGAGTTCGAGAAACGCTTCTTCGCCGATGCCACCAACCAGCTCCTTTGCAAGACCTTTCTGGAGAACGCCCTGCGCGACCCGGTCAGCGGCGAGATCGGCAAGTCCATCGTCTTTGCCGTCAGCCAGAATCACGCCGCCAAGCTGGCCCAGATCTTCAACCAGATGGCGGAGCGCATGTTCCCCGGCAAATACCATTCCGACTTCGCCGTGCAAGTCACTTCATCGGTTCCCGACGCCCAGCAGTTCACCATCAACTTCACCAACAACAACCTGCTCGGCTCCGCGAATTTCATCCCCACCTACAAGACCAGCAAGGCTCGCGTCTGCGTCACGGTGGGCATGATGACCACCGGCTACGACTGCACCGACATCCTCAACCTCGGTCTCTTCCGTCCGATCTTTTCGCCCACGGATTTCATCCAGATCAAGGGACGCGGCACGCGCAAGCACGACTTCCGCGAGCAGCTCTTCGACGACAGCCTCAAGGAAGGCGTCCAGCACCCGTCGAAAACGGCCTTCAAGCTGTTCGACTTCTTCGCCAACTGCGAGTACTTCGAGGAGGAGTTC
>JAEHCY010000586.1 GCA_016880695.1 Chromatiaceae bacterium
AGCAGCAGCACATCCACGTCGCCGGCCGCCTCGACCGCCTTGCCCGAGGTAGCGATGACGTTCTTCTCCAGCATACGCCCCATGCCGGCCACGCCGATGGCGGAGAGCAGCCCACCGATGGTGGTCGGGATCAGGCAGACCAGCAGGGCCACCAACACAGTGACGCTTGCCACCGTGCCGGCCCCGGCGCTCTCGACCGCGAATAGGGAGAAGGGTAGCAGCGTCGCCGTGGCCAGCAGGAAGGTCAGGGTCAGGGCCACCAGCAGGATGGTCAGGGCGATTTCGTTGGGCGTTTTCTGCCGCTTGGCGCCTTCCACCATACCGATCATCCGATCCAGGAAGGTCTCGCCCGGGTTGACGCTGATGCGCACCACCAGCCAGTCGGACAGGACCCGGGTGCCGCCGGTGACCGCGCTGAAGTCACCGCCCGATTCGCGGATCACCGGCGCCGATTCGCCGGTGATGGCGGACTCGTCCACCGATGCCACGCCCTCGATGACCTCGCCGTCGCCGGGAACGATGTCGCCGGTCTCTACCAGCACGACCTGGCCCTTGACCAGTTCTTCCGAGGGCACGGGGTACCATTCGCTGCCGAAGCGGGGTTCGACCTGCTTCTTGGCCAGGACCGTCTTCTTTAGCCCCCTGAGCGCAGCGGCCTGGGCCTTGCCGCGCCCCTCCGCCACGGCCTCGGCGAAGTTGGCGAACAGCACGGTGAACCACAGCCAGAGGGAGACGGCGAGGATGAATCCCGCGGGGGCCTCGCCTTGGCCAGCCAAGGCTTGAACGAACAGGCCGGTGGTCAGCACGCTGCCCAGCCAGACCACGAACATCACCGGGTTTCGGAGTTGGTAGCGGGGCGAGAGTCGCTTCACCGCATCCCGGGATGCCGTCATCAAGAGTTGGGGCTCGAACCGGGATTGAACGTGTTTCATGTCATTGTCCTCAGCGGGCGCCGACCATCTGCAACTGCTCGACGATAGGGCCGAGCGCCAGCGCCGGCAGGAAGGTGAGGGCACCGACGACGATCACGGTGCCGACCAGCAATCCCACGAACAGCGGGGTATCTGTGGGCAGGGTGCCAGCGGAGGGCGGGATGCTCTTCTTGGCCGCCAGAGCGCCGGCGATGGCCAGCACCGGGATCGCTAGCCAATAACGGGCCAGCAGCATGGCGAGACCGAGTATGCCGTTGTAGAAGGGGGTGTTGGCCGACAGCCCGGCGAAGGCGCTGCCGTTGTTGTTGCCCGCCGAGGAGAAGGCGTAGAGGATCTCCGAGAAGCCATGGATCCCAGGATTGGCGATGCCGGCCTTGCCCGGCTCCACCACCACGGCGATGGCCGCGCCGAGCAGGACGACCAGGGGTGGCACCAGGATGGCGACGGCGGCCATCTTCACCTCGAAGGCCTCGATCTTCTTGCCGAGATACTCCGGCGTGCGGCCGATCATCAGGCCGGCCACGAACACCGCGACGATGGCAAACACCAACATGCCGTAAAGTCCCGAGCCGACGCCGCCGAAGATCACCTCGCCCAACTGCATCAACCACATGGGCACCAGGCCGCCAAGGGGGGTGAAGGAGTCGTGCATCGCATTGACCGAGCCGTTGGAGGCGGCGGTGGTGGCCGTCGCCCAGAGGGCCGAATTCACTACGCCGAAACGGGCCTCCTTGCCCTCCATGTTGCCGCCGGGCGCGGCGTCGGTGGCCTCGGTGGCCAGCCCGAGCCGGTCGAACAGCGGATTGCCGGCCTGTTCCGCGCCGATACAGACGGCCCCGAGCGCCACCAAGACCAGGGTCATGGCGGCCAAGATGGTGATCCCTTGGCGGACATCGCCCACTATCCTGCCGAAGGCGATACATAAGGCGGCGGGAACGAGCAGGATGGACAACATCTCCAGCAGGTTGGACAGGGGTGTGGGGTTCTCCAGCGGATGGGCGGAG
>JAEHCY010000587.1 GCA_016880695.1 Chromatiaceae bacterium
CAGCCGCCCCTTCCCGACTACCAGGGCGAGGTGTCGGCGCGTTACGCCATCCTCGATCCTCCGATCGAGGCCCACCCGGAGATCCACCCGCAACCCTCCCCGCAAGCGGGGGAGGGGAGTAAACCCCGCCGCGACAAGCTAGCCGTTCCCCATACCGCCGTGGGCGTGGAAGCGCGCGGCGGTTGCCTGCACGTCTTCCTGCCGCCTCTGCGTAGCCTGGAGCATGCGCTGGATCTGATCGCCACGGTGGAGCGAACCGCCGCCGCCCTCGGTCTGCCGGTGGCCCTGGAGGGCTACGCCCCGCCCAGCGACGGCCGCCTGGAAAAGCTGCTGGTTACCCCAGACCCGGGGGTCATCGAGGTGAACATCCACCCGGCCCGGTCCTGGGACGAGCTGGAGGGGGCCACGGTGGCCCTGTACGAGGAGGCCCGACTGTCGCGTCTGGGTACCGAGAAGTTCATGCTGGACGGCCGCCACACGGGGACAGGAGGGGGCAACCACGTCACCCTGGGTGGTCCGACCGCGGCGGACAGCCCCTTCCTGCGCCGGCCTGACCTGCTGCAAAGCCTGCTCACCTACTGGCAGCACCACCCCAGCCTGTCCTACCTGTTCTGCGGCCTGTTCATGGGCCCCACCAGTCAGGCCCCAAGGGTGGACGAGGGTCGTCCCGAGGCCCTCTACGAGCTGGAGATCGCCTTTGGCCAGGTGCCCTCGGGCGGCACCGACCAGCCCTGGCTGGTTGACCGGCTGTTTCGCAACCTGCTCACCGATCTCACCGGCAACACCCACCGCGCCGAGTTCTGCATCGACAAGCTCTACTCGCCGGACTCCGCAGCCGGACGCCAGGGTCTGCTGGAGTTCCGTGCCTTCGAGATGCCGCCCCACGCGCGCATGAGCCTGGCCCAGATGCTACTGCTGCGCGCTTTGGTGGCCCGCTTCTGGGCCCAGCCTTACCAGAAACCCCTGGTGCGCTGGGGCACCCGGTTGCACGACAAGTGGATGCTGCCCCATTACCTGTGGCAGGACCTCAAAGAGGTGCTGGTCGATCTTGCCGATGCCGGCTACCCCTTCGACCCGGAGTGGTTCGCACCCTTTCTGGAGTTCCGTTTCCCGCGCTACGGCGGCGTTCGGGTGGGCGACCTGGAGCTGGAGCTGCGCGCCGCCATCGAGCCCTGGCTGGTGCTGGGGGAGGAGGTCACCCGCCAGGGCACGGCCCGCTTCGTGGATTCCTCGGTGGAGCGCCTGCAGATCAAGGTCACGGGCATGACCGACGGCCGCTACCTGGTGGCATGCAATGGCCGCCGCGTGCCCCTGCGGGCCACTGGCACGGAGGGGGAGTACGTGGCCGGGGTGCGCTACCGCGCCTGGCAGCCCCCCTCCGCCCTGCACCCCACCATCGGCGTGCACTCGCCGCTGGTGGTCGACCTGGTAGACACCTGGAACCAGCGTGCCGCAGCCGGATGCACCTACCAGGTTGCGCACCCCGGCGGGCGCAACTACGAGCATTTCCCGGTGAACGCCTACGAGGCCGAGGCGCGCCGCCACATCCGCTTCCAGGACTGGGGCCACAGCGCCGGCGTGTACTCGCCCCCGCCCTGGGTGGATGCACTGGCACGTTTCGCCGAGGACACCTCCCGGTTGGGGCCCATGACACCACCGGCCGAGGAGCTGCCGGGCGAGTCGCCCTGCACCCTGGACTTGCGCCGGCCGCGATGAGCCACCGCGGCGGCTAGTAGCTTAGCTCGGAGCCAACAGAGCGCCGATTTCGCACTGGCGCCGCTTGCGCCCATGGCGGTCAACCGGTAAGCCCGCCCGTTGCCCTAGGCGCCACTCGCCCCGAGTAGGCGGCGTCGCGGCCGTATCGGGGCCGGTCCTGAGCCTGGTGGAAAGGGGCATCTCAGCCGTGCGCGCCACCGTTTCAGGAGGCTGGACCCTGGGGCGCATCCCTGTATGCTGTCTGTGAAGGCAGGTCGGAGCGGGTATCGGCGCTCCACCGCCCCTAGGCTATTCGGCACTTTGCTTCTGGCAACCCCTCCAACGCCACCTATGGACCCAAGTTCATTCGTC
>JAEHCY010000588.1 GCA_016880695.1 Chromatiaceae bacterium
AGGGTGACGCCCAGCGCCCGTCCCCGCGGGATGATGCTCACCTTGTGCACCGGATCATGCTCCGGGACCAGGCGTCCCACGATGGTGTGACCCGCCTCGTGATAGGCAGTCAGGCGCTTCTCGTCCTCGCTCATGACCAAACTTCGCCGTTCCGCGCCCATCAGGATCTTGTCCTTGGCGCGCTCGAACATCTCCATCGTCACCTTCGACAGGTTCGTGCGCGCCGCGAACAAGGCGGCCTCGTTCACCAGGTTGGCCAGGTCTGCACCGGAGAACCCCGGGGTCCCGCGGGCAATCACGAGGGCGTCCACGTTGTCCGCCATGGGCACCTTGCGCATATGCACCTGTAGAATCGCCTCGCGGCCGGCCACGTCGGGTAGACTCACCACCACCTGACGATCGAACCGACCCGGTCGCAGTAGGGCCGGGTCGAGCACGTCGGGTCGGTTGGTGGCCGCGATGATGATGACCCCCTCGTTGCCGGTGAATCCATCCATCTCCACCAGGAGCTGATTGAGGGTTTGCTCGCGCTCATCGTGTCCGCCGCCGAGGCCAGCGCCCCGGCGCCGGCCCACCGCGTCGATCTCGTCGATGAACACGATGCAGGGCGCCTGTTTCTTGGACTGCTCGAAGAGATCGCGCACACGCGAGGCGCCGACACCGACGAACATCTCGACGAAATCGGAGCCAGAGATGCTGAAGAACGGCACCTGGGCCTCGCCCGCGATGGCGCGGGCAAGCAAGGTCTTGCCCGTCCCCGGCGGGCCGACGAGTAGCACCCCGCGCGGGATGCGACCGCCGAGCTGGCTGAATTTTTGGGGATTGCGCAGGAACTCGACCAGCTCAGCCACGTCCTCCTTGGCTTCTTCCACACCGGCAACGTCCTTGAAGGTGACCTTGACCTCACCCTCGGCGTGCTGGCGGGCGCGGCTCTTGCCAAAGTTGAACAGGCCGCCCGGGCCGCCACTGCCCATGTTGCGTCGCATGAACCAGATCCACGCACCGATCAGGACGACGAACGGCAGCCAGGAGACGAGCAACTGGGTGAGTATCCCGGGCTGCTCTGGTGGCTGGGCGCGGATGATCACTCCTTGTTTGATCAGGTCGCCGACGAGCCCTGAGTCGCCCGGATCGTAGGTTTCGAAATGGGTGCCATCGTTCCGCTTGCCGCGAATCCGCTGGTCCTGAATCACAACCTCCTGAACGTTCCGGCTGTTGACCTGGTTGAGGAATTCACTGTAGGTCAACTGCGGGAAGGGGGTTCGTCCGGCCCCTCCCATGTGGTTCATGACGAGCAGCAGGCCTAAGGTTATGGCCATCCAGATGATAAAGGGAAGATGCTTCGACTTCATGCTCTCGGACTCGCTCAGTGGTATTGGGGCTCCCGCTCACTCGTCGAGACTGCTTCTAAGGGCCGTCGCAGGCGGGATGCGATTTAGTTGTCCAAATCGGGACGGAGATCGCTCAGTTAAAGACCCCCAGCGGAGAGGAAGGTTCGAAGTGGCCCTTTTGACCCTCGGCGGATCTTGTTTGGCCGCCGCGTGCTCAGCGCTTGTCGCGCGGCGCGCCACGCTCCCTACCCCCGCCGTTTCCCCATGCGCTCGCCGGCGGAGTTCCCACGGGGGCGCGCATCCCGCTCCCGACCCTCCCATCGCTCCCGCGCGGATACGGGCAGGGATGGGTGTGTCGACAGGGGGGCGCACATCGCCTATCCTCAAGTCTTAGCCCGAAGCGTAGCAAACCCTTGATGGGACAAGGACACCTTGATGAAAACTAACCTCTTGATGGTCGTCGGTCTTTCTTGCAGCCTTTTTGCGGTAACCCTGCACGCCGGTAGTAGTGAGACCGCGCTTGGCGGTGCACTGGGGGGTGCCGCCGGTGCGGTAATCGGTAAGCAGTTGGGCGGGAATACCGGTGCGGTGATCGGTGGTGCCGTCGGCGGTGGAACGGGCGCGGCCGTCACCACCAAGGGCAAACGTAAATCCGGAGCCGTCATTGGCGGCGCGGTCGGAGGTGCAGGTGGGGCCGCTGCGGGTAACGCAGTGGGCGGCGGTACCGCGAACCAGGCCCTGGGCGCCGCGGTGGGGGCGGGTGCCGGGGGTGTCGTGGGCGGCAATTTAAGTAAGTAGCAGACACCTCGCGCCAGCCAGCGCGCTGGCGCCCCCCCGCAGGGTCATCGAACGCACCCAC
>JAEHCY010000589.1 GCA_016880695.1 Chromatiaceae bacterium
ACAAGGCGAGCCGGGATGATCGGCCCTCTAGCGAACGGTAGAAACCGTTCGTCCCGGGTCGAACGCTAAGCGGACGGATCGATGGCTATCCTAAGCCTGGTCGAAGGGGCGCGTAACCCGCAACGGGAAAACCCAGGACGCATCCGCTGCGCGACCCGTGGAACAAGCCTCCGGTTCTCGCTCGCCCCTATGCCTACCGATACAGAAAGGCGGTGGGAAGCGGTTCCAGGGTCACTCGTGTGCGTGCGCGGCGGCTGGCGACCCCGTTCGCTACAACCTCTGGACCCGCCGTTCACCGCACCTCTCCCTACCTTTCCCTCGGGGCCCCGGCGACAATCTCGCCCGCCAGGGCTGCGGGCCCGGCACGCCGTTCACAGCCCGAGCGCGCGCCAGTGCTTTTCGATACGTTGGACCGACACCGGGTAGGCGGTGCCGACCTGCTGGGCGAATAGCGACACCCGCAGCTCCTCGAGCTGCCAGCGGATCTCCTCAAGCCGAGGGTCCCGGCGTCCGGCCTTGCGGGCCGCGTCCCGCCGATTGCACCACTTCTCGAGCAGCGGCGCCATCTCGCTCATGCCCCGCTGATCCTGGGCCGCTCCGTAGCGCAGCCGCTCCACCCGGATCAGGGCCGCCCTGAGGTAGCGCGGGTAGTGCTTGAGTGCAGCATAGGGCGTGGTCTGAAGAAAGCCGCGGAACACCAGGGCGTCCCATTGCCGGTGCAGGTCCTCGAGCGTGGGCAGCCAGTGGGGCTGAGTGATTGCCGCCAGTTGCTGACGCAGAGTCTGGTAGCGCTCGAGAATCTCCCCAACCAGCCTGCAAACCTGCATCCCCACGCCCATCAGGGTACCCTTGTTCTCGGCCAGCCGCGCCTCGAACTCGGCCCGCTGGCGCAGCGGCGGGCGGCCCTCGAGAAAGGTGAGGTCGAGGGTCAGAGCGATCAGCTCCTCGGCGATATCCGCGGCGCTGTCGTTGCCCCCGGCAGGCGGCGCGGCCTTGGCGTATTGCAGGCGCAGGCGGTTGAGCTCCGGGAGGTTCTTGCGCAGGGTGCGCAGCTCCCCGCCCAGGTGCAGCATCAGGAGCCGCCGCAGGCCTGCGCGCATGGCCCGGGCCGCGTTTTCCGGCGAATCGAGCACCGCAAGCGAGACGCTGTCGCCCCGATCCACCAGCGCGGGATAACCGAGAAGGCGGATGCCGCCCCGCTCGAGGGTCACCGCCTCGGCCAGGGTGTCGAAATCCCAGCGGGTGATCCCCTCGCGTTCCAGCCCCGCCGCCGGGATGCGGGCGAACTGGTCCTGTCCGGCCTGGCCATGGGTTTGCTTCAGCCGGCCGAGCTCGCGACCGGCGGCCAGCGTATTGCCCTGCTCGTCGGTCAGCCGCAGATTCATCCGCAGGTGCTCGGGAACGGCCGATTCGTCCCAGGCCTCGCCGGGGATGTACAGGCCCTTCATGGCCCGGAGCTCGTCCGCCAGGGCCACCAACAGGGGTCGCTCGCTGGGACCAAGACGCCGCACCAGCTCCCGGGCGGTATCGGGGATGGGCACCAACTGCTTGCGGATGGCCTTGGGCAGGCCGCGCAGCAGCGCGACGATGCGTTCCTCCAGGAGCCCCGGTACCAGCCACTCGCAGCGCTCGGCCGAGATCTGATTCACCAGCGGCAGCGGGACCACCAGGGTCACCCCATCCGCGGGATGACCGGGGTCGAAGTGGTACTCCAGCGGCAAACGCGTCCCGCCGACCTGGAGGAAGTCGGGAAAGGCCTCCTCGGTGGCCACGCGGGCCTCGGGCTGCAACAGGTCACTCATGCGCAGGTGGAGCCGCTTGGGGTCGGTCCGGGTCACACCGCGCAACCA
>JAEHCY010000075.1 GCA_016880695.1 Chromatiaceae bacterium
GGGGGGACACCCCCCCGCCCGAGGCGGCCGCGGAGCCAACGCCGGCGGCGGACCCTGAGCCCGAGCCCGAGCCGCGTACGACCCCGACGAACCCAAAGGCGGCGGCCGGTACCGCCCGTCCTCCAGGGCGGCAGAAGGGGGCACCCGGCCATGGGCGTGTCCAGGCCCTGCCATCGACGAACACCGAGGAGCACCGGCCCAGGCTGTGCGCTCGCTGTGGTGCCGAGCTTCCAGCCGATCGGGCGGTGGCCTACTCCGGCTATCAACAGGCCGACGTCGTCTTCGGCACCGAGCTCCACCCCGGCCTGCACCTGATCCTCACCCAGCACCGCCTCTTCGCCACGACCTGTCCGTCCTGTGGCCATGAGAATCGCGCCGAACCCTATCGGGCGCCGGCGGCGGTCGGCGACTGGGCGGGTGTGGCGCTCACCGACTGGCGCCTGATCGGTCCGGCCCTCGCCGCGCGGCTGGTCTGGGTCCACTTCGACTTGCACCTCTCGGTGCGCCGCTGCCGGCAGCTCTGCTTCGAGCTCTTCGGGCTGGCCCTCTCCCCTGGCGCGATCCTGGAGGCGATCCACGAATCCGCCCGCGCCTGCGAGCCGATCCCCGCCCAGATCCAGGCCGAGATCCGCGAGGCCGCACTGATCTATGCCGACGAAACGCCCCATTTCCAGGCCGGCGAATGCCTCTGGCTGTGGGTTGTCGCCAGCACCCAGAGCGTCCTCTTCTTTATCGGTCGGCGCACTCAAGCACTCCTGCGCGGACGCATCGGGGAAGACTTCGCCGGTTGGCTGATGAGCGATGGCTACAGCGCTTATCGCTATCATACCTGGCGCCTGCGCTGCTGGGCGCACTTGATCCGTAAGGCACGTGCCCTCGCCGAGACCTTTACTCCGCACGTCCAGTGCTACGGGAAGGTCCTGCTGGCCACCTTTGACCGCCTGATCGCGGCGGTCCGCCGGGCCCGCGACGGACCGCCCGAGGACCTGCGGCCTCAGCTGGCCGGGGAACTCGCGGCGCTTCGAGCGCTCGCCGAAAAGATGGCGCGTTCCCGCAACGAGAAGGCGCGTAAGCTCGGCGTCGAGTTCCTCAACGATTGGGAGGCGATCTTCCGCGTGTTGGCCCATCCACAGCAACCGCTGACCAACAACTTCGCAGAACGGCTGCTCCGCCCCCTGGTGATCCTGCGCGGGATCACCCAGGGCACGCGCACCCCCCAGGGGAGTCTGGCGTTGGCCACCTTCGCCTCGATCATCGGCACCTGCCAGCGGCGCCAAACCTCCCCGCTACGCTATCTCTATCAGGTCATCGCCGCACGCCGACAGGGACTCGACGCACCACCCTTACCCCCGGTTCCGGTAACGGCATGATTGGGGGGGATAAACCGCTACGTCTGCAGAGCTGGAGAAGCAAGGCCTCGAATAACAAGGTCAATCCAAGTAACTTGCCAGCCCACGGTGGCATCACCATTCCCACATCCCCTTCGTCTGTTTTTACTCGTGGAACCCGAGCAGGCAAGTAACCTTCGTGCTGAAAAAAATTTAGATGCCGCCATGTCTTCTCTATCGTGTCGTGGACAGGTCATGCTCTCATCACGCCATCGTTGCATGTTACTTCAAAACGACTCCCTCGCTTACAGTCTAGCCTGATATCAAGCCGCTTATTCTCCAGATCAAACTTCGTCGAAACTATAAACCACGGCGACTCCA
>JAEHCY010000590.1 GCA_016880695.1 Chromatiaceae bacterium
CGAGGCGTACCCCCGCCACCAAACGCCCCTATTCTCCGGGAAGATGATCAACCTGGAGTTTTCGCCCTTCTGGAACGTGCCCTACAGCATCCTGCGGCGAGAGCTCTATCCCAAGATCCAGGCCGATCCCAGCTACATCAGCCGCCACGGCTATCAGATCGTTTCCCAGTTTGGTCCGCGGGCGACGCCCCTGGAGGCGACGGGGGAAAATCTCGCCAGGTTGTCGAGGGGTGAGCTACGCCTTCGGCAGGTGCCGGGCAAGCGCAATGCGCTCGGTGAGGTGAAGTTTCTGTTTCCCAACCAGCATTCGGTCTATCTGCATGGGACGCCGGGCAAGCGCCTGTTCGCCCAAGAGCAGCGGGACTTCAGCCACGGCTGCATCCGGTTACAGGATGCCCCGCGAATGGCTGAGTACGTGTTGGAGGCGGAGCAGGGTTGGAGCCGCGAACGGATCGACAAGCTCATCGCCAGCGGCGAATGGCGCAACGTCAACCTATCCCAGCCGCTGGAGGTCTATATTCTCTACGCCTCAGCCGTGGTGGACCGGGCGACCGGAAAGGCACGATTTTTCCACGACATCTACGGTCACGACGCGAAGCTGGCGCAGGCCCTCGCGGCTGTGTACCGCTGAGGGTTTGACTCAGGCGCCCCAGCGGCGGACTTCGCCCGTGTCGATGTGCACAAAGTCCCTGCCCGGATAGTAGCCAACGCCGCCTCGCTCGAGGTCGATCGCGACATCGCGCAGGTTCCTGGTCGAGGTGCGCTCAAGCCGGATATCGAGCGCCTGTCCGGTTAGGTGGAGGCTGTTTTTGGCAACGCGGTGGGAGGTGCGACGCAGCTCCTCGTTGGTCTCAGAAGTGCGGTAGGCGCTGACGATCTCGAAGGAGCTGTCTGGGTTGCCGACTCGACGCTGCATCAGGAACAGGAGATCGTAAAGCCTGGGGTCGATGAAGGTGACCTCGTCGGTGCGGTAGTCGCGAAGAAAGTAGTTGAGTCGCCGCAGTGCGCCCCGATCATACTCGGGGCCGATCCGGTAGGCGATTTCAAGGTGCTCGTCGGTGTGGGTGTGGTGCAGGGAGAGGTAGTATTTCGTCTCGTTCCGTTCGATCTGCTCGACCGTCTCGGTTCTCGTGCTTCGCTGGGGCACACTTCTCTCATGCGTACTTCTTCGCTGAACGATTTGTTGTGGTTTGCGGTCGGGTTTCTTGCCGTGGATCTTGTGGGTTTGTCGCTTGGCGGCGAAGGCGTTTGGAGTCAGCGAGACGGTCAGAAGGGCACCCAGAAAAACCCGACGATTCATTCTTCACCCCGTGCGGTGTGGCCAATCGCTAAATTTTAGCCCAATAACTTCATATTTATCAAATGCTTTGTTCTTTTTCGCGGCGTGACCCGAACTGTTGGAAAACCCTCAGCCTGTGTGTAATCCGCACCAGCGGGGAGCGGGATGGACCTGTTTTGCGGCGACCGGGCTGGCCTGGGCCCCATGAATCAGCCTCCTTGTTGCAAGAACGCCACGTCGCGGATCTGCTCCGCAGCGCTCAGATGCCTGTTTCTGCTTGGGATTGTCTTTTGGAAAGCGAGGGTTGGCGCGAGCCGTTGCATAATTGTATAATGCTGTCGGTTTCAGTTGCATCGCCGACGGTTTTTTACGCTACAATATGGTCGACGAGTGCATTGTCGCAACAGAGGACCCCAGCCGGGTTTGCTCTGAAGTCGACCGGCAGTCTAGGCGCGCAGTGATGACTCGCGTCGTTCGGAGTCCTGTAGTGACCGGGCTGCGCGTAAGCGGGGTTACCGAGGCGTTCCGATTGCTTGTCCGATAATTTCAACCTGGAGAAGGAAGCAGCAATGTCCAAAGAAAAGAGAACCTTATCAATCCTGGGGCTCGCCGCTCCCGTGGCGATGACCATGGCGCTGATGTCGGGGGCCGCTAATGCCGACGACCCACAGAAGTGGTGGACCGATACCCCCCAAACTCAGGGTTGGGTGAACAGCGCGGGTGAATGCTGGGCCGGGGAGGATGGCACCCAGGCGAAGAACTGCTATGACTGTGCCAAGATGGACAGCGATGGCGACGGTGTCAACGACTGCAACGACAAGTGCCCCGACACCAAGAAGGGCGTCAAAGTCAATAAGGACGGCTGCGAGATCATCGCCGACGTCACCCTGAGCGCCGAGGTTCTGTTCGGCTTCAATAAGGCCGATCTGACGCCGGCCGGCAAGGCGGCGCTAGATGACGTGGCCGCCAGAGTCAAGGCGACCCCCGGGGATGAGATGCTGACGATCGACGGTTATACCGACCCGTTCGGCTCTGACAGCTACAACCTGGGCCTGTCCAACCGCCGTGCTGCCGCCGTGTCCAACTACCTGGCAAGCAAGGGCATCAGCGCCGGGAACCTCAAGGCAGCGGGCCGTGGCGAGACCAACCTGGTCGCCCAGTGCTCGCCCAAGAAGTCGGCGGAGTCCATTACGTGTAACGCGCCGAATCGTCGCGTCGAGATCAAGAGCCAGTAAGCAAGAACAAAGGCTCATCCGGCCGGGGCTTCCCCGGCCAAATCGTTTGCGCCTTGAGCGGGTTCTCCGCTCAAGGCGCTTTTCGTTGTATTACACCGCGCGGGCCTGGGCGGCGGCGTTGCCCAGGTAGAGTCCGGGCGTCAGGGCCTTGAGCCGAGTCCGTTCCTGCTCCGGCAGCTCCAGGCCATCGATAAAGACGCCCAGTTGCTGGCGATCGAGGCGATGGCCGCGGCTGAGCGCCTTGAGGCGTTCGTAGGGCTTCTCGACGCCGTAGCGCCGCATCACCGTCTGAATCGCCTCCGTCAGTACCTCCCAGTTCGTATCCAGGTCTTGCTCCAAGCACCGGGCATCCACCTCCAGCTTGCCCATTCCCTTGAGTGCTGAGGTGATCGCGATGGCCGTGTGTCCGATTCCTACTCCCAGATTCCTCAGTACGGTAGAGTCGGTGAGATCCCGTTGCCAGCGGGAGATGGACAGCTTCTCCGCCAGATGGCCGAACAAGGCGTTGGCGATCCCAAGGTTGCCTTCGGCGTTCTCGAAATCGATGGGATTGACCTTGTGTGGCATGGTCGAGGAGCCAACCTCACCGGCCACGGTTTTCTGGCGGAAATAGCCGAGCGCGATATACGCCCAGACATCGCGACAGAAGTCGATCATCAGGGTGTTGAAGCGGGAGATGGCGTGGAACAACTCCGCCATGTAGTCGTGGGGCTCGATCTGGGTGGTGTAGGGGTTCCAGACCAGACCCAGGGACTCCACGAACTGGCGGGCGATCGCCGGCCAGTCCACCTCGGGATAGGCCACCAGGTGGGCGTTGTAGTTGCCCACCGCGCCGTTGAGCTTGCCCAATAAGGGCACTGCAGCGATCTGATCCCTCTGCCGCTGCATCCGGTAGACGAAATTGGCCATCTCTTTGCCCAGCGTCGTGGGCGAGGCGGGCTGTCCGTGGGTGCGAGAGAGCATCGGCTGATCGGCAAAGCGGTGGGCAAGTTCGCGGATCGCGTCGATCAGCTCGTCTATCAGCGGGAGCAGGACCTGGCCGCGGCCCTCGCGCAGCATGCGGGCGTGGGCGAGGTTGTTGATGTCCTCCGAGGTGCAGGCAAAATGGATGAACTCGCTCACCGCCTCAAGCTCCGCGTTTCCGGCGGTGCGCTCCTTGAGGAAGTACTCCACCGCCTTGACGTCGTGATTGGTGGTGCGCTCGATGTTTTTGATCCGTTGGGCGTCCGGCTCGCTGAAGTTGGCGACTAGCCCCTCGAGCAGATTCTGGCTGTGGAGCGTGAGCGGGGGAACCTCGGCGATCTCCGGGCGCAAGGCCAGGGCCTGCAACCAGCGCACCTCCACCTCGAGGCGGTGGCGAATCAGACCATACTCGCTGAAGATGGGGCGCAGGTCCTCGGTCTTTTGTCCGTAGCGGCCATCGATGGGGGAAACGGCGGTCAGGGTCGAAAGGTCCATGGTTAGGGACGCTCCTCGTCAGTCAAGCCGGAAGGGGGGAGGGGCGAATTACTGCCCAACGCTCAGATTATCCCTGAAACGTGGTGGTTGGGTGGTAGCCCCGCTGGGCGCGGGGCAGTGCGATGCTGGGAGGATCACCTCCGTCCAGCCCTCAGGCATGGACGGAGGGTTGTGCCCGCTCGGTCGCCCGAGCGGTGTCGGCTCAGGCCGCGAGCCGTCGCAGCACGTAGGGGAGGATCCCGCCGTGGCGGTAGTACTCGACCTCGTTGGGTGTATCGATGCGCACCCGGGCCACGAATGACTTCTGCTGACCGTCGCTCGCGGTGGCGGTGACCGACACCGTTTTTGCCGAGCCGTCGCCCAGGCCCTGGATTTCGAAGGTCTCATCGCCGGTGAGCCCCAGGCTCTTGGCGCTCTCGCCATCCTGGAACTGCAGCGGCAGCACCCCCATGCCGACCAGGTTGGAGCGATGGATGCGCTCGTAGGACTCGGCAATCACCGCCTGAACCCCCAGCAGCCGCGGGCCCTTGGCCGCCCAGTCGCGCGAGGAGCCCGAGCCGTACTCCTTGCCGGCGAGGACGATCACGGCAGTGCCTTCGTCCAGGTAACGCTTGGCGGCGTCGTAGATCGACATCTGCTCGCCCGAGGGCTGGTGCAGGGTCACACCGCCCTCGGTGCCAGGCGCCA
>JAEHCY010000591.1 GCA_016880695.1 Chromatiaceae bacterium
GGGAGAGCGCCGCCAGCCTCTCCTCTGCCCACTCGGGGTCGGGCTCGTAGGCCACCGCGCCGGCACCCCTCAACACCGCCCCCTCGGCATAGCGGAGCCCGTGGACCGAGCCCCCGCGACAGGCGAGAAACAGCTCCCCCGGTGCCACCCGCCGGCTGTCCAGGGTCAGCCCGCCAACGGGACGGTCCTGGAGCAGGCTCACCTGGGCCCAGCCGTCGAGGAGCCCGCGCAGGGACCAGGAGTGCTCGCGAATCGGCGCCGCCATCATCGGGTCGGCTCCACGCCGGCGAGGCGGGGGGATCCTTCCTCGACCTGATCCGGCGGGATGTTGAGCAGGCGCACCGCGTCCACCATCACACTGGCGAAGACCGGCGCTGCGACCTTGCCACCGTAGTAGACCCCGCCCGATGGCTCGTCGATCATCACCGCCATGACCAGGCGTGGGTTACTCAGGGGCAGCATGCCGGCGAACACCGATTGATACTTGCGGCTGGCATAGCCCCCAGCCACCGCCTTCTTCGCCGTCCCGGTCTTGCCTCCGACCCGATAGCCCTTGACCGCCGCGTCTTTGGCGGTGCCCACGCTCGAGACCACGGTCTCGAGCATAGCCCGCATGGCCCGCGCCGTCGCCACGCTGAACACCCGCTCACCTTCCGGCGGCTGATCGACCTTGATTAGGGAAATGGGCCTTTTGACGCCATCGGCGGCGAGCACCGCATAGGCCTGAGCCAGTTGTAACGTCGACACCGAGAGACCGTAGCCAAAGGAGAGAGTGGCGTGCTCGAAGCGATTCCAACCCTTGAAATGCGGCAACTGGCCGGCGGACTCGGCGGGGAACCCACTGCCGGTTAACTGCCCGAAACCCAAGCGACGATAGGTTTGGTAGAGCTCCTCGGCCGGCATCATCCAGGCGATCTTGGTGACACCGATGTTGCTCGACTTGGTGATGACACCCGTGACATTGAGCCCGCCGTAGTTGTGCACATCGCGCACGGTGTACTGTCCAACCTGCAGCACCCCCGGCGAGGTGTTGATCGGCGTAGTCGGGGTAACCACCCGCTTCTCCAGCGCGGCCGCCACCACGAACGGCTTGACCGTGGAGCCCGGCTCCATCACATCGGTGATGGCGCGGTTACGCATCCGCCCCCGGCGATTGTCGCGGCGGCCATTGGGGTTGTAGGAGGGCTGATTCACCATCGCCAGCACCTCGCCGGTGTTGACGTCGAGGATCACCGCGCTCCCGCCCAGGGCCTTATTCTTCTCCACCGCCGCCTTGAGCTCGCGATAGGCGAGAAACTGCAGTCGCCGATCGATGCTCAGGACCAGGTCCCGTCCCGGTTTAGGCGCACGCACATTCTCGACATCCTTAACCACCCGGTTCTTGCCGTCCTTGAGCACCCGCCGCGCGCCCGGCGTTCCGGTCAGCCACTCGTTGTAGCTGCGCTCCACCCCCTCCTGGCCGGCATCATCGATATCGGTAAAGCCAACCACATGAGCGGTGAGCTCGCCGCTCGGGTAGAAGCGGCGGTACTCGCGCTGCATCTCCAGGCCTTTGATGTCGAGCCGCTGCACCGCCTCCATCAGTCGGTCCGACCGATCGGGGGTGATCCGCCGGCGCAGGTAGATGAACGATTTCTCGCTCTTCTCCTCTAGTTGCTCCCGCAACTCGTCGAGGGGCATGCCCAAGGCTTTGGAGATCGCGGCGAGGTTATCGCGGGTGCGCTCGAGCTGCTTCGGATTGGCGATCACCGTATCCACCGGGGTGCTGACGGCCAAGGGCTCGCCGTTGCGGTCGAGCACCATCCCCCGATGCGCCGGAATGGCCACCTCCCGCAGGTAGCGGCGATCGCCCTGGTCCTGCAGAAAGTCGGTCTCCCAGATCTGCCGCAGAAAGGCCCCGCCGGTAACCGCGATCAACGCCGCCGTCAGCACGGCCAGTACTAGCCGCCGGCGCCTGCCGAAATCCGGCGGGGACCAGCGCCTGGCAACCCGCTGGCGCGTGCTAATGGTTTTCAGTGATGCCATTGCCTGCTCGCAGCACGATCACGTTTTCAGGGGCGGGCATTCTCATCGAGAGCAGCCTCCGCGCCTGGGCCTCCATGCGCGCCTGGTTGCTCAGGGCCGCTTCTTCGATCTGCAGCCTCCCCCACTCGATGTCGATCCGGTCGCGCTCCGCGCGCAGTCCCTGGAGCTCGACGAAATTCTTTCTGCTCAGGTACTTCACGTACGCCACCGCGATGCCCGAGGCGACCACGGAGATCCCGAGACAGGCGAGAAAGATGGCCCGCACCCACTTCACGCCAGGCGCTCCGCCACCCGCAGCACCGCGCTCCGCGCGCGCGGATTGGCCACCACCTCAGCCCCTGTGGGGCGTAACGGCTTGCCCAGAAGCCGCAGGCGCTGGTGCAGCGCCGCGCGGGTAACCGGAACCCCCACCGGAAACCGATCGCCCTGAGCCTCCTCCCGCATGAAGCGCTTGACGATGCGGTCCTCCAGCGAGTGGAAACTGATCACCGCCAACCGTCCGCCCAAGGCGAGTGCCTCGATGACCTGCCCAAGGCAGCTCGTGAGCGCCTCGAGCTCACGGTTGACGAAGATCCGGATCGCCTGAAAGGAGCGGGTGGCAGGATGCTTACCCGGCTCACGCGAGGGGCTCGCGCGGGCAATGAGCTCTGCCAACTGCGCGGTCCGTCGCATGGGCACCGCCGTGCGCGCCGCCACCAGGGCGCGGGCGATTCGGCGCGCATAACGCTCCTCGCCCAAACCCCAGAGCACCTCCGCAATCTCCCGCTCGGCGGCCCGCCCAAGCCAATCGGCCGCCGCCTCGCCCCGCTCCGGGTTCATGCGCATGTCGAGGGGACCATCCAGGGCGAAGCTGAAGCCGCGACGTGGATCGTCCAGTTGCGGTGAGGAGACGCCAAGGTCGAGCAAAACCCCCTGCACCCGTCCGAGCAGGCCACGTTGGGCGAGGACTGCGCGCAGGTCAGAGAAATTGGCCTGCTCGATCTCAAAGCGCGAATCCTGTTGCGCGAGCCGCGCCCCCTCGGCCACCGCCTCAGGGTCCTGGTCCAGGCCGAGCAGACGACCCACCGGAGACAACCGCCCCAGGATGCCGCGACTGAGCCCGCCTCGACCGAAAGTTGCGTCCACGTAAAACCCGTTTGGCTCCGTCATCAGCACGGTCAACACTTCATCCAGCAGGACCGGTAGGTGCTCACGCCCGCCCATGAGAATCAGATCGAGAGGGAAGCGAGCTCGGCGGGCAACTGCATCTGGCCCAGATCGACCCGGTCCAGCCAGTCGTCGCGCTTGCGGTTCCAGGTCTCCTCGTCCCACACCTCGAACCTGCGCCCTTGTCCCACCAGAGCCACGCGACGCTCCAGACCGGCGAAGCTCCTCAATTCCGCAGACAAGAGGATGCGCCCCTGGGTATCCATCTCGACGTCTTGGGCGTGGCCGATGTAGAGACGTTGCAGGTTGCGGGTTTGCTCGTTGAAGGTGGGGAGATTACGCAGCCGTTCCTCGATCACCAGCCACTCGGGCGCCGGGTAGAGCAGCAGGCAGCGATCCTTGTCGGCGGTGACCACGTGCTGGGCGTTGCTGGAAGACTGCAGCAGCTCGCGATAGCGAGCCGGAATCGCCATGCGACCCTTGGCATCGAGATTGAGACTGGTGACGCCGCGGAACACCCCCTCACCTCCTCCCTAATACTCCCTGTTTCCCCACTTTTCCCCACTTCATCGTCATATTAGGCGCACCCACACCTCCCGTCAAGCACACAACAGGCAAAATCTTTCTTCGTCAGAGACTTATACCCAGCTCTTAACCCCGAAAACGCAGCCCTGGGGAGGGTGCCGATTTTCAGTTCGATGGCCGATTAACTTAAAGCTGAATCTTAGAATCCAATGCCGGCGGGGCCGGCAGCGCGGGACGATGCGAGGAGAGGTGAGGCGGCGAGGGCGGGAGCCGGCCTGTAAGCCGGGTTCTGTCGTGGACAGTCATTCGTCTGGGGCGCACGTCACCGCACGCCTCTAGCGACCTACCCGGGAACCGTGCGGGTCACACGTCGCAGCTGGGGCTGCTCGTTCCCCTATTTGGTCTTGCTTCGGATGGGGTTTACCCTGCCGCCGCTGTTACCAGCGGCGCGGTGCGCTCTTACCGCACCTTTTCACCCTTGCCGGCGGCCCTTGGGCCGCTTAGGCGGTATGTTTTCTGTGGCACTCTCCGTAGGCTCGCGCCCCCCAGGTGTTACCTGGCACCCTACCCTGTGAAGCCCGGACTTTCCTCCCCGCCGCGGTAGCGGCAGAGCGACTGTCCGGCCGACTCCCGTCCCTATTATATGAGACCTCGGGATACCCTTCGAATTGAGACGCCGGTGTGGCCATGCCCGCCAGGCCGGGGGGGCCTCAATCGGCGGGACCAGAGCTCAGCTCCAGCAGACGCCGATACCAGTTCTTCGGGCTACCACCGGCAATCCGCGCAGTCAGCCGAGCCGCCTGCTTGGGGGGAAGCTCGCTCGCGAGCGCCCGCAGGGTCTGATCGGCGTCCACTGCCCCCCCCGCCGGCGCACTGACCTTCCCCCGTACCAGCAGCACGAACTCGCCCTTGCGCTGATTGGCATCGGCCTGCAGACGGGCCCGCAGCTCGCCCAAGGTGCCGCATAGAAAGGTCTCGTGGAGTTTGGTCAGCTCACGCGCAATCACCGCGTCGCGCCCCGCACCCAAGACCTCCACCGCATCCTCCAGCATCCCGAGGATGCGGTGACTCGATTCATAGACGACCAGCGTCGCCGACTCCTCCGCGAGGCCCGCCAGCCAGGTGCGGCGCGGCGCCCGCGTCCGTGGCCCGAAGCCGAGATAGAGCACCCGATCCGAAGGCAACCCGGCGGCGGAGAGGGCGCAGACCGCCGCACTGGGACCGGGGATCGGAATCACCGGCAGATCCTGCTCTCGCGCCGCGCGCACCAGCGTGAAGCCTGGATCACTGACCAGCGGCGTACCCGCATCCGACACCAGGGCCACCGAGGCTCCCGCGCGAAGCCGCTCCAGGACACCAGGCATCAGCTCCGCCTCGTTGTGCTCATGGAAGGCGTGAAGCTGGCCCGATATCCCATAGTGCTGCAGCAGGATGCGGGTGCGACGGGTGTCCTCGGCCAGGATCCAATCCACCGCCCCCAGCACCTGCACCGCCCGGTAAGTGATGTCCGCCAGATTGCCGATCGGCGTGGCCACCACGTATAGTACGCTGCGTTCAATCGCCACCTATGCTCCCCTTTTGCGCTATGTCCGCATCGCCCGCCCAGCGCCCCTTCGGTTACTCGCTCACCGCGGTACTGCTCGTATCCCTCATCCTCCCGTTTCTCGGAGGCTGCGCCAGCGAGCCCGCCAGGAAACCCGCGCCGGTTACCTCCACCTCCGATAAACAGGCAGCTCCGCGCACGCCCGGCACGACCGCCCCAGGGAAACCGGCGACGACTTATGCATTCAAACCGTTGCGCCAAGTCGCGGTGCTACTGCCGCGCAGTGGCGAGCTTGCGGGTCCCGCCGCGGCACTGCGCGATGGTTTCCTCGCCGCGTACTATAGCGCGTCCCCCAGCGGACGGCCGGAGCTGAGCTTCTACGACACAAGCAACGCGGGCGAGGCCCCCCGCCTCTACCAGGAGGCCGTCGCCAATGGTGCCGACCTGGTGGTCGGTCCGTTACAGAAGGAGGGTGTCGCAGCCTTGATGCGTGTCCACCCACTGCCCGTGCCGGTACTGGCGCTCAACCGGGTGGAGGACAGTAGCGGGGGATCCGATATCCTCTTCATGTACGCCCTCGCACCAGAGGACGAAGCCGCCGAGGTCGCCGACCGGGCCTGGGCCGACGGCCACAAGGTGGCGCTGATCCTCAAGCCCGAGGACGCCTGGGGCGAGCGGGTACAGCGTAGCTTCAGCGAACGCTGGTCCGCCCTTGGGGGGGTGGTGGCCGCCAGCCAGGGCTACGATCCCAACGCCCATGAGTATGCCGAAGCCATCGGACAACTGCTCAGGCTCAAACAGAGTCAGGAGCGACACGGCCGGCTGCAGACTACCCTGGGCCGCCCGATCGAGTTCCAGCCGCGCCGGCGCCAGGATGCGGGCTTCATCTTCCTCATCGCCCAGAACCAGAGGGCGCAGGAACTCTGGCCGCAGCTTCAGTTCGCCCACGCCGGCGACCTGCCAGTTTACGCCACCTCAAGCGTCTACAGCGGGGCCCTCGATAATCGCAGTGACGCCGAGCTGGCGGGCATTCTCTTCCCCGACCTACCCTGGCTGCTGCGGGACGATCCCCAGGATCCCCTCTCGCGCTCGGCGCTGGCCCCATCCCTCCCGGAGGTCAAGGGGCCCTACGCGCGGCTCTTCGCGATGGGCATGGACAGCTATGAGCTCGCCGTGCGGCTCGGCCAGATCGCACGACAGCCCGAGAGCACCGTCGCCGGGCGCACCGGAACCCTCTCCCTCGACGCCGAACGCCGGATCAACCGCCGCCTCCTCTGGGCGCGGATGTCTGACTCGGGACCTCGGGTGGTGGGGCCAGCGGACACACGCGCCCCACGCGGCACCGCGGAGAGTCCTGGTGGCGTCACCGCGCTGCGCTGATAGTCGCGCCGAGATTGGCCAGGCCAAGGAGCAACTCGCACGCCAGTTCCTTGAGGCACAGGGTTTGCGGCTGGTGGAGAAGAACTACCGCTGCCGCCTCGGCGAGGTCGACCTGATCATGCGGCACCGCGATGTCCTGGCATTTGTCGAGGTCCGCTTTCGCCGCTCCAGCACCCACGGCGCCGCGGGAGAGACCGTCACCCGCGCAAAACAGGCGCGCATCGCCCGGGCAGCCGCCCATTACCTGCAACAGCTTCACCACACACCCCCCTGCCGTTTCGACGTTGTCAGCATCGGCGAGGGCGACCGCATCGAATGGATCGCGGATGCCTTTCGGCTCCAGACGTGAGACCCACACCCCCAGGGTTCCCGCCGGCATCCTTTACCCGTGCCCCGCACCTTGCCGGAATTCAATACAATCAGGGGAGATCCGATTCGGCGGTTGCGGAGAATCGTTGCGAGCGGACCGAGCGCAGGTTGCCCCGCAGCGAATGCTCGAAGCCTAGCAGAGTGCTAGGCGAGGGGTGAGCGAGGACGCAACAGCAGTGATCGGGTCGCACAGCAGATTCGTTCACCCCCTCTCAAGAGGACAACCGCATGTCGCACCAGGACCCACCCCACATACCGATCCGGATCACCCGCCGCCGGTTGTTGCTCTGGCCAGCACTCGCTGCACTGAGCGCGCTGCTCCAGGGCTGTCCCGCCGTTTTCATTGCCGGCGCCGCCACAGGCGTTTCGGTGATTCACGACCGCCGTAGCGCCGGTGCCGTGCTCGACGACCAAACCATCGAGGTGGAGGCAGCGCTAGCGCTCTATAACGATGCCAACGTCCGCGACAACAGCAGCATCTCGGTAACCAGCTACGATTACCAGGTCCTCCTCACCGGCCAGGCCAATACCGCGGAGGTGGGCCAGGCCGCCGCGAGCATCGTCGCCCGCATCGGTAAGGTCAAGCGGGTGGTCAATGAGGTGGCCACAGAGCCGAGCGCCACCTTCACCGAGGAAACCGAGGCATCCTACATCACCTCCGACGTCAAACTCTCTCTGTTCAAGGTGAAGGTCCCCACCTTTGACCCTACCCGGGTCAAAGTCATCACGGAAAAGAACGTGGTCTACCTGATGGGGCTGGTAACACGGGAGGAAGCTGATGCGGTGGTGGCGCAGGTCCGCTACGTGAACGGGGTAAACAAGGTGGTGACGGTCTTTGACTACCTCCCGTCCGCCAAGTGAGCTCCCGGAGGGGCTTGTCCGCGAGCTGCACCGGCTCGCCGGAGACGATGCCGTCCTCACCGACCCCGCCGACTGCTGGGCCTACGGCTACGACAACAGCCGGCGCCATGCTCTCGCTCAGGCCGTGGTGCTCGCAACCACCGAGGAGACAGTGGTGGAGACGGTGCGGCTGTGTCACCGCGAGCATATTCCCCTAGTCGCCCGGGGGCGCGGCACTGGCACCACCGGCGCCACGGTACCCGACCGCGGCGGGGTGGTGCTGTCCTTCGAGCGGATGAACCGAATCCTCGAGCTGGACCCCGCGAATCGCCTCGCCCTGGTCGAGCCCGGCGTCACCAACCAGGCCCTGCAGGACGCCGCGGCGGCGCACGGCTTCTTTTGGCCGCCCGATCCCACCAGCGCCGCCGTTTGCACCCTCGGCGGCAACCTGGCGTACAACGCCGCGGGGCCCCGCGCGGTAAAGTACGGCACCCCGCGCGACAATACCCTCGGACTTAAAGCGGTGACCGGAGCCGGTCACCCCATCCGCACCGGAGTGCGCACCACGAAGGGTGTCGTGGGCTACGACCTCACTCGGTTGTTGATCGGCTCTGAAGGCACCCTGGCGCTGATCACCGAGGCAACCCTCAAGCTCACCCCCCTACCCGAGTCCAAGCACACCCTGCGCGCGGCCTACCACAACATCCACGCCGCCGCCGAGGCCGTCTCCGCCATCATGGCCCAACCGGTGATCCCCTGCGCACTCGAGTTCATGGACCGCGCCGCCATCGAGATGGTGCGCGGTTTTTCCAGTCTCGACCTCGCGCCCGAGACCGGCGCCCTGCTGATGATCGAGGTGGACGGCCCAGCCGCCTGCATCGACGCCGCTGCCACGGCGGTGGCCCGCGCGGCGGGGGTTGCGGGCTGCCTGGGCGTGCTCACCGCCAGCACCCAGCTCGAGGTGGACGCCCTGTGGCGCACCCGCAAGGCCCTCTCCCCGGCGCTGCGCCATCTAGCCCCCAAGAAGATCAACGAGGATGTGGTAGTCCCCGTCTCCCACATGGGGAAGTTCATCGATGGGCTTGATCGACTCTCGCAGCAAACCGGCATCCGCATCGTCAACTTCGGTCATGCCGGCAATGGCAACATCCACGTCAACCTCCTGGTCAACCCGGACGACCCCACCGAGATGTCCGCCGCTCACCGCTGCCTGGACGCGGTGTTCGATCTGGTGCTCAGCCTTGGCGGAACACTCTCCGGCGAGCACGGGGTGGGTCTCGAGAAGCGGGACTTTGTCGCCCGCGAGATCGATCCGGCAACCCTGGAGCTCATGCACCTGATCAAGACCCAGTTCGACCCCCATAACATCCTCAACCCCGGCAAGGCCCTGCCGCCCTAGACCATCCCCGAACCTCGGAAATAACCTGCGCCCGGACACCCCGACTCGGCATCACCTATCGGGGCCGATGTCAGGTTCAACCGGCCGGGATCAACAACCCCAGCAGCCGCCATGTGAAGATCCCAAGCCCCAGTGCGCAGAGCCAAAGGACGACGGCGAGGCATTGCAGCAGACGGCCGCGTCGGATGGCGGCAACGCCCTGAAGAATAGGCGTATCACGAATCACCCGCTGCCCCGGTGGGGGAAACCGTGCCGCCGCCCGCACCTGAGCCCCCATGCGCCAAACCAAAATGCCCAGGCCGATGACCAACAGGCACAGGATGGCGACCAGAACGAGGAAAACACCGGGGAGATCAAGCCCAAGGAGACCTGCGGCGGGATCGGGTCGGTGCCGCCGGTGATCGAGCCAGCCGTGGACCACCAGGAGTCCCGCCCCACCCAGGGCGGTCAGCAGGACCAGCCAGACGAGGGTCCGCTTGCGTAGGCCCCTATCGGCAGGCTGAATGTCCATCCCGGACGCGAGCGTTCGATCCTTGGGTCAGCAGCGCGGTTGCCCGGGGGGTTACAAGCAACGCCGGGACCGGCATCCTTGGAGCGGGCGCCTCGCCCTTCGCCGGCATCGCGTTAGGTTCCCCGCACCGAAAAACGGGCGAAGCGGGCCGCCAGCCGGGCTTGAGCCGCAGCCCCCAAGGGCTCGCTGGCCCGGTGCCGCCACTGGGGGTCCAGGGCCCGAGCCGTGATACAGGTCTGCACCACGAAGCTCTCGACGCCCATCCTGACGAGTTGTTCGGCCAGCGACTCGACGTAATCCGGCGACCAGATCGGGGGAACCGTGGTCCGGACCTCTAACCCCACACCCCCGCCGAGAAGAATCTCCAGGCTGCGCCAGGCCTGCCTGCCACTGTCGGGGACACCGGTGATCTCGGGGTAGTCCTCGGGCAGGCCCTTGATGTCGAGTCCCACCCAGTGGAGCTGTGGAATCAGTTTCTCCAGCCGCTCCGGGTAACAGCCCGCGGTGTGGAGCCCGACCTTGAACCCGAGCTCCCGCACCTCCGCCATCGCCGCCCCAAGCGCATGCTGGGCGGTGGGCTCGCCCCCGCTGAAGACCACTGCGTCCAACAACCCACTGCGCCGCCCCAAAAACCCGGCCACCTTGCACCAGGGGATCGCCTCGGCGCTCCGCGCGGGCAGCAGGTGGCCATTGTGGCAGTAACGGCAGCGCCAGGGGCAACCCTGACAGAAAACCACCGCGGCCAGCTCGCCGGGGTAGTCGAGGGTGGTCATAGGGGTCAGACCCCCTACCCGCAGGGGTTCCAGGGTCTCTGCGGTGGATCGGCTCACAACCGGTGCCCCGCACCTGGTGCCAGAAACCCGCTCCGCCAACCGGAAAGACGGCCGCCGCAGGGGCTCAATATGCGCTCGGGCGCGGAGACCGCGTTACCTTTCGGGTCAGAAATCTTGCCCGAATCTGCGGCGCGCCGCCTTCCCAACCACTCAGGCCGCGGCCTTCTGGCAAACACGGGGCCGCTCGTTGAAGTACTGGCGCTCGGCGTGCTCGGACTGCTTGCCGCGGTTGAAGGCGGACACCGGGCGATGGTAGCCCATCACGCGGGTCCAGACCTCGCAGCGGGTGCGCTCTTCATCGTTGAGCTCAATGGCAGGCGCAGGGCTGATCATGGTGCTTGTTCTCCGTGAGTTTGCGGGCAATGAGGTCTTGATCGCAGAGCGGGCAGAACGCGTGCTCGCCGCTCAGATAACCGTGGGTGGGACAGATCGAAAACACCGGGGTCACGGTGATGTAGGGCAGGCGGAATCTCTCCAGCGCCCGGCGCACCAACCGCTTACAGGCCTCGACGCTGGAGATACGCTCGCTCATGTAGAGGTGCAGCACGGTGCCTCCGGTGTACTTGCGCTGCAGGTCGTCCTGCAGCTCCAGGGCCTCAAAGGGGTCATCGGTGTAGCCCACCGGGAGCTGGGAGCTATTGGTGTAGTAGGGGGCGTCCGCGGTGCCGGCCTGGAGGATGTCGGGGTAGCGCTTGCGATCCTCCTTGGCGAAGCGGTAGGTGGTGCCCTCGGCCGGGGTGGCCTCAAGGTTATAGAGATGTCCAGTCGCCTCCTGGAACTCAATCATCCGATTGCGGATATGGTCCAGCAGGCGGCTCGCGAACCCGTAGCCCCAGGGGGTGGTGATGTCATCGGCGTCGGCCGAGAAGTTGCGGATCATCTCGTTGATGCCGTTCACCCCGATGGTGGAGAAGTGGTTGCGCAGGGTGCCCAAATAGCGCTTGGTGTAGGGGAAGAGACCCTCGTCGATGTGGCGCTGGATCACCTTACGCTTGATCTCCAGACTGTTGCGGGCCAGATCCAGAAGCTGATCGAGGCGGCGGTAGA
>JAEHCY010000592.1 GCA_016880695.1 Chromatiaceae bacterium
GAAATTTTGATCACGCCTAACCCGATGGGATATAGCGGGGTGCAGACAATACAGGTATCTTAATAATTTCTGATATTCAGGGCCTTTCGGTGCCGGTCCCTCGCCCTGGCGCCCCGATTCGTTCCGTATCGACGGAGGTAAGTCCATGACGGAAGTGATCGCAACCAACGAGACCATCCTGGTGGTTGGCGGCGGCATCAGCGGCATGACCGCTGCGCTGGAGGCTGCGGAGACCGGGAAACAGGTCGTGCTGTTGGAGCAACGCCCCTACCTGGGCGGCCGCGTCTCCCAGCTCTACAAGTACTTCCCCAAGCTGTGCTTCCCCACCTGCGGGCTGGAGATCAATCAGCGCCGAGCGAAGATGAACCCCAACCTCCGCGTGCTGACGATGGCGGAGGTGACCGCGATCGAGGGCACAGCAGGCAACTACACCGCCACCGTCAAGCTCACCCCGCGCTACGTGAACGAGAACTGCACCGCCTGCGGCGACTGCGCCAAGGCGGTGGAGGCGGAGTTCGACGACGAGTTCAATTACGGACTCGCCAAACGCAAGGGCGCCTACCTGCCCAACCGCATGGCCATGCCCCAGCGTTATGTGCTCGACCCGCGCATCCTGGGCACTCCCGATGCCGAGAAGGCCAAGGCCGCCTGCAAATACGGTGCGGTGGACCTGCAGATGCAGGAGGAAACCATCCGCTTCAAAGCGGGGGCGGTGATCTGGGCGACCGGCTGGCGGCCCTACGACGCGGCCAAGATCCAGCCCTACGGCTACGACCGTATCAAAAATGTCATTACCAGCGTGGAGTTCGAGCGGCTGTGTGACCCCAGTGGTCCCACCGGCGGGCGGCTGGTACGCCCCTCCGACGGCAAGGAGGCCAAACGGGTGGCGTTCATCCAGTGCGCCGGCTCGCGCGACCGCAACCACCTGCTGCACTGCTCGCGCATCTGCTGCATGGCCTCCCTCAAGCAGTGCACCTATGTGAGCGAAGCCTACGGCGCGGCGGCGGACATCAGCGTCTACTACATCGACATCCGCGCCATCGACCGCTTCGAGGACTTCTACGCCAAGGTAGCGGCGATTCCGCAGGTGAAGTTCATCAAGTCCAAGCCCGCTGCGGTGGTCGCGGACCGAGACGGCAACCCGATCGTCCACGGCGTGGACACCGAGGGCTACAAGCGCTTCGCCGACCCGCATGATCTCGTGGTCCTGGCCGTTGGCATGGAGCCGAGCCTGGATCCCGCCCGCTTCCCGATGCCCATTGTGGTCAACCGCGAGGGCTTCATCGAACCGGCACCGGAGAACGGCGGTATCTTCGCCGCGGGCTCCGCATCGGACGCGCTCGATGTCAATCGCGCCGTACAGCACGCCACGGGGGCGGCGCTCCGCGCCATCCAGGTCGTCAACCGCGTCGCCGGTATGGAGGGTTAACCAGTGGCCGAAGTAAAGAAAATTTCCGGTTACATCTGCACCGGATGCGGCATCGGCGAGCGTCTCGACCCCAAGCAGCTCCAGATGGTGGACACCCGTGAGGGCAAGATCCCCGCGGTGAAACAGCACGCCATGCTCTGCAGCCCCGAAGGCGTGCAGATGATCCGCGACGACATCGCCAATGAGGGTGTCACCCACGTCATGATTGCCGCCTGCTCGCGCCGGGCGAAGGTGGAGGCCTTTCACTTTCCCGAGGCAGCGGTCTCGCGCGCCAACCTGCGCGAGGGCGTGATCTGGCTGCGCCCGGAA
>JAEHCY010000593.1 GCA_016880695.1 Chromatiaceae bacterium
TAGCGTTCCCGGATCTTCTGGATCTGACCCCAGTGCTCGCGGGGTGGGATCAGAACAATGGCGGTGTGATGGGTCTTCTCCGGGCGGGAGGAAGCGCGGGGGGGCGTGGGGTGACTCATCCCGCCAGCTCCGTATCCAGGGGCAGGTAGAAGAACAGGAAACGGCCCTCGTCTACCCGAACCTCGAGGGTGGCACCCTGGTTGAGGCCATAGTCCACATCGCCGGGGATAGCGCACTCCGCATGGCATTCGCTCGCGTGCTGGGGTGCCTCGAAGTCCCGATCCCGGTCGTACCAGGACAGGAGCCTGTGCCCGCCCAGCCGGCGGGAGACCTCGGCCGCCGCCAACCTCATCGCCTCGCGGTAGTCCCGCGGCGAGGGCGCCGGGCTGAGGCCAACCCGCACCACCCCGCTAGTGTCCGCCACCCTGAGCCCGCACCGATCGGGCGGCGGCCCGCTTTCGCTCCGGTTGTTGCCCTCTGTCATGCGATTACCTCCCGCGAACCCGTCACAAGCCGGGCGGCCGCCACCGCCGCCTGCCCCAACGCAATGCCACCATCGTTGCTGGGGACCTGCCGGTGCGTCAACACCCGAAATCCCGATCCACGCAAGCGGCTCACCAGCCCCTCGAACAGAATTCGATTCTGCAGCACCCCCCCGGAGAGGGCCACCTGGTCCACCCCATGCCGCGAGGCGAGCCCCTCAGCCAGCGCGGCGAGCGCGGCGATCAGGCCCAGGTGGAAACGGGCCGCCATCCATGCCGGGTCCGCACCCGCCAGCAGATCCTCGAACAGACCCTCCCAAAGCGGTGAGGGATCGAGCACCAGGCCGCCGGGCGCGTCGACAATGGCAAAGGGATAGCCATCGCTCAGCCCCCCGAGCGCGGGTGCCGCAAGGGTCTCGAGCTCGATGGCGGCCTGACCCTCGTAGGTCACCCGCTCCCGGCAGATGCCGAGCGCCGCCGCCACGCCATCGAACAGCCGGCCGCAGGAGCTGCTCAGGGGGGCGTTGAGACCCCGCTCGATCATGGCACTGAGCACCCCCAGCGGTCGTTCCGCCAACCAGGACGCGAGCCCAAGCGAACCGTAACGCTCACGAAACCGCTCCCAGCCCATCCCGGTCAGGATCTGGGCGAGGGTATTGCGCCAGGGCTCACGCACGGCCTGCATCCCACCGGGCATGGGGGTGGGCCGCAGCCAGCCCACCCGCCGGTAGTCCCGGTAGTCCGCAAGCAGAAGCTCCCCGCCCCAGAGCGTCCCGTCAGGGCCGAAGCCCAGGCCATCCAGGGCGATGCCCAACACCGCGCCATCCGCCAGCGCCCAGCCGTTCTCGGCGAGCACACTCGCGATGTGGGCATGATGGTGCTGAACCCCGACCAGTACCAGCCCCGCCTCGGCGGCCCAGGCGCGACCGCGTGCGCTCGATCGGTAGTCGGGGTGCAGGTCCACCGCGATGGCCTGGGGCCGGTGCTGAAACAGGCGGCGGTAAAGCTCCAGGGTCCGTTCATACTCGGCCGCGGTACGCGCCTCTTCGAGGTCCCCCAGGTGCTGGGAGAGGATCGCCCTCCCCTCCTGGGTCAGGCACAGGGTGCTCTTGAGCTCCGCGCCCATGGCCAGGATGGGCGGCGCACCCGCAAGGTCCGCCGGCAAGGCCAGGGAGCCGGGCGCATAACCCCGTGCCCGCCGCAGGAACCCTGGCGTCCCATCGAGGAAGCGGACCACCGAGTCGTCCACCCGGTTGAGGATCTCCCGATCGTGCAGCAGGAAATAGTCGGCGATGGGCCGGAGTCGCGCGCTGGCGTCGCGGTTGTCGATGCAGGGGGGCTCGTCGCTGAGGTTGCCGCTGGTCATCACCAGAGGGCGCTCGCAACCCTGCAGCAGCAGATGGTGCAGCGGGCTGTAGGGCAGCATGAAGCCGAGGCTGCCCTGCCCCGGCGCCACCGCCGGTGCCACGCGTCGCTCGCCGCCCAGATCCAGCAGCAGGATCGGCGCCGCCGGGCTCTGCAGCAGGGACGCCTCCGCCTCGCTCACCCGGCAGTAGCGGCGGATGACCTCGAGATCCCGCGCCATCAGGGCAAAGGGTTTGTCGAAGCGACGTTTGCGCCGGCGCAGCTCGCCCACCACCGCCTCGTCGGTCCCATCGCAGGCCAGGTGAAACCCGCCGACGCCCTTGACCGCGAGGATCGCACCCCGGTTGAGCAGCAGGCTCGCACCCTCGACGGCGTCGCGCGCACCCAGGTCCGCGAGTGCCACCGGGTTGCCGGCGGTGTCCTCCAGCCAGGCGCGGGGACCGCAACGCGGGCAGGCGGTGGGCTGGGCATGGAAACGGCGGTCGGCGGGATCGCGGTATTCGGCGAGACACTCGGGGCAAAGGACGAACCCGGCCATGCTGGTCTGTGCGCGGTCGTAGGGGATACCGCGCAGGATGGAGAGCCGCGGACCGCAGTGGGTGCAGTTGGTAAAGGGGTAGCGGTAGCGGCGGCTCTCGGGGTCCAAGATCTCCGCGCAACAACGCTCGCAGGTGGCCGCATCCGGGACCACCCCAGTGCGCACCTCGCTCGGGTCGCTGGCGAGGATGTGAAATCCCTCGCCCGGCACCGACTCGGTCAGCGGTAGTCGTTCCAGGGTATCGATGCGCGCAAGGGGTGGGCAGTCGCGGATCAGTCGGGCACAGAGCGCGTCACTGCGCCCCCGGTCACCCCAGACATGGATCACAACCCCCTGGCCGTCGTTGCGGACGTCGCCTGGAAGATCCAGGTCACGCGCGAGCCTCCAGACGGTGGGGCGAAACCCCACCCCCTGCACCAGGCCTCGCACCCGGATGGTCTCGCCGCGCATACCGGATTTCATCCCACAACCGCTGTTGCAGCCAATGGGCCCCTCGATTCGGCGCTGCGCGCCTGCTCAGGACGAACGGTGTCGCGGCCGTTCGCAGGAGCGCCGCTCGCGCCGAATCGGCCGCAGAGCGGCCGCATCAAGGCCCGTCCTCAGTCTGGTCGAAGGGGACACTCGAAACCGCGGCCGGACCCTCGAGGCTCACCCCCCAGATCACCAAGTCCCGAAGTACCCGCTTTCCGGGCCCCATAGGCGATGGGAAAGGTGCCCGGCGCCATGACCCACCACGAAGAAGCTCCTACAATGGGCCATTGGCCCTTGGGCCGATATTCTTCCCCCGGACTTCCCGGATGAGACCACGGAGCCAACCCCATGGGAACCTGCCCTCCCCCCTGCGACCGCTCGCAAAATGGCGTCTGCGCCGAGCACGGCGGCATGACCCGCTGCTGGGCGATTCGCAGTCTCCGCGAGCTTCGCAACCTGCTCGATGACTGTGACCGGGTGCGCTTCATCCCTGGCACGGGGGAACTCACCCCCGGTGGCGTGCAGGAGCTGCTGGAGGCCATGGGCGGGTTTCGGCTGGAGGAGCTGGCCGA
>JAEHCY010000076.1 GCA_016880695.1 Chromatiaceae bacterium
CGGGCCGCGGCGGAATATGGGGTGGGCAGCGGCGCGGCCCACCTGGTGAGCGGGCATTCCGCCCTCCACCACGCCCTGGAGGAGGAGCTGGCGGACTTCGTCGGCCGGCCGCGGGCGCTTCTCTTTTCCACCGGCTACATGGCCAATCTCGGGGTGATTTCCGCCCTGGTCGGCCGCTCCGATACGCTCTTCGAGGACCGGCTCAACCATGCCTCCCTCTACGATGGCGCCCTGCTCTCCAGGGCGCGGCTGCGGCGCTATCCCCATCTCGTCACCGCGAGACTGGCCGCCGATCTGGAGGACGTGACCACCGGCCGGGCGCTCATTGCCACCGATGGGGTCTTCAGCATGGATGGCGACTGTGCCCCCTTACCTGAGCTGGCCCGGATCGCCGGTCGGTCGAACGCCTGGTTGATGGTGGACGACGCCCACGCTCTGGGTGTGCTCGGGCCCCAGGGGCGTGGGTCGGTGGCCGCCGCGGGACTGGAGGTGGCGGAGGTACCCATCCTGGTCGGCACCCTCGGCAAGGCGTTCGGCACCTTCGGTGCCTTCGTGGCGGGTGGCGAGGACCTGGTGGAAACCCTGATCCAGGAGGCGCGGAGTTACCTCTATACCACCGCGCCGCCCCCTGCGGTTGCGGCGGCGACCCGGGTGAGTCTCGCCATCGCGCGGCGCGAGGACTGGCGGCGGGACCATCTCGGCGCGCTCATCAGGCGGTTTCGCGCCGGTGCGGAGCGGCTCGGGCTGCCCCTCCTGCCCTCGCAGACGCCGATCCAGCCCCTGCTTGCCGGCACGGCCGAGCGGGCACTGGCCTGGAGTCGACAGCTTGAGCGGGCGGGCATTTTGGTTGGCGCCATTCGCCCGCCGACGGTGCCCGAGGGCTCGGCGCGGCTGCGCATCACCCTGAGCGCCGCTCATTCCGGGACGCACGTGGACCGGCTGCTCGAGGTGCTGGACGCGCTGGGCATTGCAGAGCCCGGGCGCGCTTGAGCACAGAGCACGAAGGCCGTGGCCGCGACCTGGTGCTGGTGCACGGTTGGGGCATGAATGGGGCGGTGTGGGGCGATCTGGCCGAGGGCCTGTCCGAACGCTTCCGGTTGCGGGTGCTGGAGCTTCCCGGTCACGGCCACGCACCCTACGACCCGACAGCCACAAGTCTGGCGGCCTGGGCGCGGATCTGTCTCGAGGCGGCCCCGACCGTAGCGATCTGGCTCGGCTGGTCCCTCGGGGCCCTGGTGGCGCTCCAGGCCGCCCTGTCCGCGCCGCAGCGGGTGGAGCGGCTGGTCCTGCTGGGGGGCACGCCGCGTTTCGTCCAGGGGCCCGACTGGCCCTGCGCCATGGCACGGGAAACCCTCGGGCAGTTCCGGGAAAACCTGGCCGAGGATTCGCGGGCCACGCTGCAGCGCTTCCTTGGGCTACAGGTACGGGGGGCGGAGGGAGCCGCGGAGACTCTGCGGCTGTTGCGGCGGCGGCTTGCGGCGACCCCTCCACCGCGTGCGCAGGCCCTGGACACGGGTCTCGACCTGTTGGAGGGCAGCGACCTGCGCGAGCGCCTGGGGGAGCTGGATTGTCCGTCGCTGTGGCTGTTGGGGGAGCGGGATACCCTGGTGCCCCTGTCGCTGGGCGAGCGGTTGCCGGGATATCTGCGGCGGGGTGAGGTCCGGAGTATCGCCGGCGCCGGGCATGCCCCGTTCCTGTCCCACCCGGAGGCGGTCCGCACGGCGATAGTCGACTTTGTTGGGTGAGTGAACCAATGCCGCCCTCAATGAGCCAAGACCCCGACTATTGCGCCAATTCGCCCCGTTCGATCAGACTCGGGACGGGTCCCGATACGGCATGTCAAGCCTCCCCGCCGAACGGATTCCTGCTCTTGCCCTGCAGCGCCGTTCTCCTGGAGGATGCCTGGGCGCGGCCGCATCGAGCGGCAAACCGGCCGTAGCCGAGGAATCGCGGATGAATCCCAATCCCATCGATAAGCGCCTGGCGCGCCGCTCCTTCGAGCAGGCGGCGCCGGACTACGATCGGGTGGCGGTGCTCCAGCAGGAGATCGCGCGGCGGATGCTCGATCGCCTCGATTATGTCAAGCTTACCCCGAGCCGGGTGGCGGACGTGGGGGCGGGGACGGGTTTCTCCAGCGAGCTGCTGTTGCACCGCTACCCCCGTGCCCAGGTGGTGGCGGTCGATTTCGCCCTCGGCATGCTGCGGCTTGCCCGGCGCCGGGGTAGCTGGCTGCACCGGCCCCGCGCGGTCTGCGCTGATGCCGAGGCCCTGCCGCTCGCCGACACCTGCGTGGATCTCCTGTTCTCGAGCGCCACGCTTCAGTGGTGCAACGACCTCGAGGAGACCTTCCGCGGGTTTCTCCGGGTGCTTCGACCCGGTGGGCTGCTGTTGTTCACCACCTTCGGCCCCGACACCCTGGGGGAGCTACGCCAGGCCTGGGCGAGCGTCGATGGTTACTCCCACGTCAGCAGCTTTCTCGATCTGCATGACATCGGCGACATGCTGGTGCGCGCCGGCTTCGCCGACCCGGTGATGGATGTGGAACGCATGACCCTGACCTACGAATCGGTGCCCGCCCTGATGCGGGATCTCAAAACCCTGGGCGCCCACAATGTCACCGGTGCCCGGGCCCGCGGCCTCACCGGGCGCCAGCGCCTGCAGCGGATGGTCGAGGCCTACGAGCGGTTTCGCCGTGATGGTCGGCTGCCGGCGAGCTACGAGGTGGTTCACGGTCACGCTTGGGTACCCTGGCAGCGTGCTACCGCGGATGGGGTGGCGGTTTCGGTGGAGCTGTTGCGGAGGCGTCCGCGATGAGGCACCGGGGTCTCTTCATCACCGGCACCGACACCGGCTGCGGTAAGACCGAGATCAGCCTGGGGCTGATGGCGGCACTGCAGGCGCGGGGGTTGCGGGTGGCGGGCATGAAACCGGTGGCCTCGGGCTCGGAGCGAACCGCGCTCGGCCGGCGCAACGAGGACGCCTCGCGGCTACAGGTCCAGGCCGGCTTGGACCTCCCCTACGACTGGGTGAATCCCTACGCCTTCGAGCCCCCCATCGCCCCGCACCTGGCCGCCGAGGAGGCGGGTATCTCCATTGACCTCGCACGCATCGAGCAGGCCTTCGGCGAGCTGAGCGCGACTTCCGATGTGGTGGTGGTGGAGGGCGTGGGCGGCTGGCTCGTCCCATTGGGACCGGCGATCTCGGTGGCCGATCTGCCGCGCCGCCTCGGACTGCCGGCGGTGCTGGTGGTGGGGCTGCGCCTGGGGTGTCTCAATCACGCCCTGCTCTCGGCCCAGAGCATCCTGGCCTCAGGGGTGGAGTTGAGGGGGTGGATCGCCAACCAGGTCGATCCCGAGATGGAGCGGGTGGAGGACAATGTGCGTACCCTGCGGGAGCGGCTCCCCGCTCCGCTCCTGGGGCGACTGGGCTACTGTCGGCC
>JAEHCY010000594.1 GCA_016880695.1 Chromatiaceae bacterium
GATCGCACCCAGGGTGCTCCGCCCACCACCGGTGCAGGCTCCGCCAGGGTGAACGCCGGGACGCTAACCGGACTGGCATGGAAGATCGGCGCCGGCCGCGCGTAGGCAACCTGAGTCGTTGTGGCGCGCCCGCTCGGGGCGGCCCGAGTCTTGGTCGTGACGTCCCTGCCGGTGGCCTTGGCTGTACGGACCGAGCTTGTGGTGGCAACAGTCCCCTTTGTCCCCCGACCCTTGCCGGTGACCTTTGCTGTGCTCACCCCGTTTGTGGCGGCAATGGCGCCCTTTGTCGGCTGGCCCTTGCCGCTGGCCTTGGGCGTGGGGGCCGGGCTCGTGGCCGCAATGGTGCCCTTGTTGACGGAGCTGGCGGTGACCGCCTTGGTAGTTGTGGCACTGCCCTTGGCGGTCGTCTGGCCCTTGGTGGCCGGGCTGGTTACAGCGGTCTTGGGCGTTGCGGCCGTATTCTTGACCCCTGAGCTGCCCTTGCTGGCGGTGGTCGACGTAGCGGCCTTCGGCTTTGCAGCGGCTTTAGGCTCCTGGGCACGGGCGGGCGTACCAGACTGGGTGACCGCTGGCTTCGCGGCGGGCTTCGCCGCGGTAGCCGCCGATGCCACTGGGGCCAGCAGGAACAAAGCGCACGGGAGGGCGCACAGGTTTGAGAGGGTTCGGGTGTGCATGGAATACTTGGAATATTAAGTACTGGAATCCAGACCGGCCCGGAGGGGCGGTGATGCCCCATGTTAGCCACCCAGCGCACCGCGGACAAGGCGCCGGATAACCGCTTTGCTGAAACGACTGCCGCGGGGGCTAACCATCGAGGACTGAGATTAACCCCCGCGCTCCGAGGTTGTGAATGATTCTACGGCGCGACCCGATCAGAGCGCTGCGTCCTCGCTCGCCCCTTCGCCGAACGACTCACTACCTCGATCGGCTTGGCGGAGGGGCTGCGGGGCCCCATGTGCTCGGGCCGCTCGCGACGATTTCTTCACAACCTTTCCGGGCGCGCCCCAATCATTCGGCCTCTCCTACCCCGGCCGTGCCCCGGTAGCGGTTACTCCCACCCACGTCCCTCGATTACCATATCGGGATGGGTATCGAGCTTGGCGTCGTCATGGACCCGATCGGGTCCATCAAGATCCGCAAAGACAGCACCTTCGCCATGCTGCTCGCGGCACAGCGTCGGGGATGGCCCCTGTGGTATCTGGAGCAGCGGGACCTGATCGCGGAGGGCGAGCTCACGCTCGGGCACATGCGCCGGATCGAGGTAGAGGATAACCCCGAGGGCTGGTACCGCTTCGCCGGAAGCCGAACGGTCCCCCTCGAACGGTTGCCGGTGCTCTTGATGCGCAAGGACCCCCCCTTCGACATGGAGTACATCTACACCACCCACCTGTTGGAGCAAGCCGCGCGCCGCGGTTGCCTGGTGGTGAATCGCCCCGACAGTCTGCGGGACTCCAACGAGAAGCTGTTCACACTGCAATTCCCCCAATGCTGCCCGCCCACCCGGGTGAGCCGGAACCTGGAGTCCCTGCGTGACTTTCACTCCGAGTACGCCGATATCATCCTCAAGCCCCTCGGGAGCATGGGCGGGGAGTCGGTGTTTCGCGTGCGCCTCGGCGACCCCAATCTCAACGTGATCATCGAGACCCTCACCGATCATGGGCGGCAATTCACCATGGCCCAGCGGTACATCCCCGAGATCGCCGAGGGGGACAAGCGCATCCTCATGGTCGATGGGGAACCGGTGCCCTACGCCCTGGCCCGCGTGCCTGCCCCCGGCGAGACCCGCGGCAACCTCGCGGCGGGAGGGCGCGGTGAAGGCCGCCCACTCTCCGAGCGCGACCGCTGGATCGCCGCCCAGGTGGGAACCGAGCTCCGCCGGCGCGGAATCCTGTTCGCGGGACTGGATGTGATTGGCGAGTTCCTCACCGAGATCAACATCACCAGCCCCACCTGTATCCGCGAGCTCGACGCCCAATACGGATTGGATATCGGTGGCCAACTCATGGACGTCATCGCGGAGAGGCTCGCCTCGTGAAGGCGCGGGCCGAAGCGTTGCACCGCTTCGGCCTGGTGCTGGCCCTGGTATTGGCCGGCTGCGCTCAGGAAACCCCCATATTCACCGCCCGGTTCGAGGCCTTCGGAAGCACGGTCGATCTGAGTATCGTCGGGGTGGATGAGGCCACCGCACAACGGGCCAGCAGCGCGATCGAACGCGACCTCCGCCAGATGCACGAGGACTTGCACGCCTGGGAGCCAGGGCCGCTCGGGTACGTGAATGAGCAAATCCCCACCGGAAAATCCTTCGTCGTTCCCCCCTCGCTACTGCCGATAATCCGTGAGGGGCAACACCTGGCCGCATCCAGCGAGAACCTGTTCAACCCGGCAATCGGCAAGCTCATCGGCCTATGGGGCTTTCACGCCGATACCCCCAAGTGTCAGCCGCCCCCTCCGGCGAAGCAGATCGAGCGGCTGGTCAAGTCGAACCCCAGGATGAGCAATCTGCACCTCGACGGCATTCTGCTCCGCAGCGACAACCGCGACGTCAGGCTCGACTTGGGTGCTTACGGGAAGGGTTACGGGATCGACCTTGCCATCGGGCATCTGCGGGAGCTCGGCGTCCGCAATGCGATGCTCAGCGCCGGCGGCGATCTCCGGGCCATCGGCAGTCGCGCCGGCCAACCCTGGCGCATTCCGATCCGTCGTGGCGGAGGCCATGGTGTGTTGGCGGTCATTGAGGTTCGTGGCGACGAGAGCGTATTCACCTCGGCGAGCCACCAGCGGAACTTTGTCTACGAAGGCAAGACCTATCATCACATCATCGACCCCCGGACCGGCCATCCGGCGGAGGGCACACAATCGGTGACGGTCATCCATACCGATGCGGCCACGGCGGGCGCGGCTACCACCGCATTGTTCGTCGCCGGGCCGGAGTCTTGGCATCGCATCGCCCGTGGCCTGGGGGTACGCCATGTGCTGCTGGTGGATAGCACCGGCACCGTTCATATGAGTCCGTCCATGGCGGAGCGGGTGCAGTTACTGGATAAGAGCACCGAGATTGAGCTGAGCCCACCCTTGATCCCCGCCCCGCCTGGCTGAGCGCCGAACCCCAGCGATGACCCTAGCCGCCGTGCAACCCGCGGAAAACGCGGAAAACCAGGCCCTGGGGATAGCGCTGCTGCTCGCGGCGGCACTGCATGCCTTGTTGATTTTGGGCCTGGGCTTCTACTACGAGCCACCCGCTCCCCCCGCGACAGGGCGAACCCTAGAGGTTGTGCTGATCCACCGCGCCGAGCCCGAAACCCCGGCACGGGTGGATCACCCCGATTTCTTCGCGCAAACGAGCGTACAGGGGTCCGGCAAGGATCCCGTGGCCAAGACCACGCCAACGGCGTCAGCCGCCCCGCCTCAGGTGGCCGTCGAGGCCCTTGCGCCCGAGATCGCGGCCGGCGAAGGTCCGCCCGCGGCGCAACCGGCTCCGCCGACGCTGGAGGTAGAGCCCACGCCAGCGGAGCATCCACCGAAGACGGCCACAGAGCCCCCCTTGGCGGTGCGAGCACCGGAAAAGCCGGTGGTTCCGGAGCCCCCGCCGGCCGCACCGCCACGGTCGAAGACGCGGGCCACGGCGGCCCAGATCCTGGCCAGCCGCGGCACCGAGGTCGCCGAGATCACGGCTCAGCTCGACAAGAAGGTAACCGCCTACGCCCAACGCGAGCGCCGGCGGGCGATCAGCGCGAGCACCCAGGAATACAAGTACGCGGCCTATCTCGACGCCTGGCGCCTGAAGGTCGAGCGCATCGGCAACCTCAACTACCCAGAGGAGGCCAAGCGCCGCAAGCTCTATGGAAACCTGGTGCTGCAGGTGGCGGTGCGCTCGGATGGCAGCGTGGAGCAGATCCGCGTGGTGCACTCCTCGGGCTCCAGCGTGCTCGATGACGCCGCCGTGCGCATCGTCCACCTGGCCGCCCCCTTCGCCCCCTTTCCGGCGGACATCCGGGCGGAGACCGATGTGCTCGACATCACCCGAACCTGGCAGTTCTTGAACAGCAACCGCCTGAGCTCCCTAAGCTCGGATAAGTAGCAGCGCATCGCCGCGGACCCCGCCAAACCCTGCCGCGGCGACGACCCATGGGGTGATCTGTCCTGACCAATCCCCCACAACCCCTTCGCGGTGCCAGGCCGTCCGGCGCGCTGGACAAACCCGAATGCGGGGCCGGATACTATCGTCCATGGATTCGTGCAGCTTTCTCTCCAACCATTTCCTCATCGCCATGCCCGGGTTGCGGGACCCCAATTTCTCGCGAACCGTTACCTACCTCTGCGAGCACAGCGCAGAGGGTGCC
>JAEHCY010000595.1 GCA_016880695.1 Chromatiaceae bacterium
CTGAGCCGCGTGGAATCCGGGTTGGGGCGCCACAGCCGGGAGGGCTCAACTTGCCCGATGTCGCGCACCGCGATGGAGCCGGCGGAACGCGCCACGAGGCGCTGGAGATCGGCGCGTATCCCCTCGCTGCTGAGACCCTGCATCCGGCTCGCGGGTGTTCCGGCCTCGGGGTCGGGATGAATCAGGTAGGCGAGGGCGCAGCCCTCGGCCCCCTTCACCGCGCCCCAGTAGAGCACACATAGCTTCTTCGCCCGGGTAACCGAGACGTAGAGCAGGCGGAGTTGCTCGGCCAGTTGCTCCTCGCGCACTCGCGGGAGGTAGTCCCCGCGTTCGGTCGCACCGAGATAGGCGGCCGGTAAGTGGGTCAGCGGATCGTGAAAGGTAAGGATCTTGTCCTTCTCGGGCGAGGTGTGGCTCCAGGGTGAGGGGATGAAGACCACCGGATACTCCAGGCCCTTGCTCTTGTGCTGGGTGAGGATCTGCACCAGGTTCTCATCACTCTCCAGACGAAGCTCCTCGGTCTCGTCCGCGACCGCCTTGGCACGGCCGTCCGCCATCCAGCTCAGCAGGGCCTCGATGCGCGGGTGCGCCACGGTGGCCATCTGCAGCAGCTCGCCGAGCTGGAGCAGATTGGTCATGCGACGCTCCCCATCGCGCTGTCCCAGGAGCCGGGCCGGGACGGCGTGATCGTGCAGCAGCCGCAGAAAGGCCACCAGGAATCCGCCCCCCAGCCACTGCTGCCGATAGCTGCGGAAGCGCTCGAGCTGCTGCTCCCAGGCCGCATCGTCCCGCCCCAGGGCATCGAGCTCGGCGGCGGACGTCCCGATCAGTGGACTCGCCAGGGCGGCGCGGACCAGCCCCTCCCGCGCGGGCTCGGCAACCGCCGCGAGCACCAGCGCCAGGTCCGCGGCCTCCTGGGTGGCGAATACCCCCTCACGGCTCAGGCTGGCGCTGCGCACGCCCGCGGCGCGCAGGGCCCGCTGCACCCGGTCGCCCTCGAAGTGGGTCCGCACCAGCACCGCGATGTCACCGGCCCGCAGCGGTCGGTCGCCAATCCGAACCCGATCTTGGTCGGCGAGCCGCAACAGCTCACTGATCCGCGCCGCGCAGGCGTTGGCCCCAAGTTCCCCGGCTGCGTCCCTGGAGAGTCCTTTATCCCCCTCCGCCACGAGCCAGCCAAGCTCAAGGGGCGGCGGGGAGACGCCATCCAGGGTGAGGGGCTCGTCGTCCGCCTCCGGCCCCGGTGCGGCCGGTACGAAGGGAATGTCGCGATAGACGAAGGGCTCCACCTCCTGGGTGCCGAACAGGGTGTTGACCGCCCGGATCAGGGCGCTGGAGGAGCGGCGGTTGGTGAGGAGGGTGTGCTCCTGGCCCTCGCGGGCCACGTCGCGGCGGGCCTGCATGTAGGTGAAGATGTCGGCACCGCGAAAGGCGTAGATCGCCTGCTTGGGATCGCCAATGAGAAACAGGGCGCAATCGGGCTGCGCCCGGTAGAGGTGGCGGAAGATGCGGTATTGCAGGGGGTCGGTGTCCTGAAATTCGTCGATCAGGGCCGCCGGAAAGCGCTCGCGGATGCGCTGGGCGAAGGATTCGCCCCGTTCGCCCTCGAGCCCCCGGGCCAGGTGGCTCAGGAGATCCTCGTAGGCCAGTTGCCGGCGCTCGGCCTTGCGTCTGGCAAGCTCCGCCTCCAGGAAATCCCGCGCCTGCCGCAACAGCCAGGCACGGCGGATCTCCTCCGCGGCGAGGGTGGCCTCCTTCAGCTCCTTGACCAGGGGAAACAGCGGATGGGCGGGTGGGCTGCCGGTCTTGAGCCTCTCCGCCAGGGTCTCGGGCAGAAAACGCCCGATCTCATTGGAGCTGATCCGATCGGTGTCGAAACCCTCGCTGAGTCGGTCCATGGACTGGATGGCGTTTGTCACCACCCTGGAGTTATAGGAGTTTCGGTTGAGCCCCGGATGTCGCTCCAGTAGCGCCACCACCGCCCCGCGCTCCCTGGCCCAAAGGGTTTGGAGTTGCCCGAACAACGACTCCCGCCGTTCCCGAGCCGCCGCCGCCCTCTCCGCCGAGGTCGGCGGAATCAGACCACTCGGCTCGACTGACAGTATCCGGCGAGCGGCTTTCAGCAGGTCGGCGGGGGAGGCAAACTGCTTGCCCACCCAGCGAGCATCCTCGGCCCCAAGGGTGGCGATGTGCCGGCGCCAGAAGTCGGTCATCACCGCATCGAAAAGCTCGGAGGCTTCCCCGGTCAGCTCGGCCTCGAAGGGCATGCCGCTCTCGAAGGCATGCTCTTCGAGCATCCGCTGGCAGAAGCCGTGGATGGTATGGATCGCCGATTCATCCAGCCGGGTGAGGCTGTCGCCCAGGATGCGTGCCGCCCCTTGAGGATCGGGCAGGTGGAGCAGAAGGTCGAGGAGCGGCCCATCGACGGGATTGCGCTTGGGATCCCGTTCCCCCTCAAGCCAGCCCAGGGCGGCACGCAGCCGGCTGCGGATACGGTCGCGAAGCTCCTCGGTAGCGGCGTTGGTGAAGGTGACCACCAGGATGCGGTCCACCGCGAGGCCCGCCTCCAGCAGGAGTCGCAGGTAAAGAAGCGTGATGGTGAAGGTCTTGCCTGTACCCGCGCTGGCCTCGATCAGATGCAGGCCGTGCAGGGGAATGCTCAGGGGGTCGAGGGGGCGCACCGGTCAGTCTCCTCGCTTCTTCGCCGGGCTTTCGACGGCCGCGAGCAGAGGCCCATAGATCCGCTGCGCCAGCGCTTCGAAGGTGGCGTCGAAGGGATCGACACCGCGAAAGGCGATGCGCACCCAAGGGTCATCCTGGTCCGCCGGATTCGGGTTGTGGGGATTGCCGCGCCAAGTGGTCCAGAAGCTGGCATCAGGGCCATTGCGTAGCCAGTGCAACGAGGTCTCTGGGAAGAAGGGCAGGGGACAGTCAAGGCCCTCGCGGTAGAGGTGCAGCAGATCCGCCAGTACCGCGGCCGCCCCGTCAACGGGCCGCAGGTGGACCTCCGCGGGATCCGCCAGATGCGTGCTGAACAACGGCAAGCCCGCTGGGGCTAGGGTATTGAGCACCAGGTGATGCACCCAGAGGCGCAGTTGGTCCTTCGCCTTCAGCCTGGCGAAGCGCGCCCGCACCAACCGGCGGCTGCCGAGATCCCGCAGTTGCCCGCCGAGCCACAGCCCCCCGAGGGACAGGTCCACATCCAGGGGGTCACGGGGGTCGCCCCGCAGCTCCGCCCACCGTGCCAGGAAGGCCTCGGCCGCTGCCCTGTTGTCTTCGACCCAGATCCCGCCGAAGGCGCCGTGGGGCAGGGTACCCTCGCCCCGCAGGCGCGCGAGGATCCCTTGCTGGTCTTCGCCGCTGGCCGCAAGCGCGAGCAGACGTTGCCGCAGCCCGTGGCGCTCGAGTCCCGCGAGGTCGAAGGGTTCGGTATCCGCCAGGGCTTCGGGCTCCTCCGGTAGCCGTAACCCGAGGCGGTTGCGCAGAAAGTGCGCTGCGGGATTGCACAAGAAGCGGATTAGATCCGCCAGTTCCACTCGATCTTTCGCCGACTCTACGGGTGGGGGCAGGGGGGCGAGGGCAAAGGCATCCGCACCCTTCTCCGTCCAGGGATCGACACGGGCCGCTGCCAGCCAACCCCGGCTGTAGCTAAACAGACGCGGATCGCTGCCATCGAAATAGCGCGTGCTGAAGGGCTGCAGCGGATGCGCGAGGGTAAGATGCTGGGCCGGGCTGGCGTCATTGGGCAGGACGAACGATCGCTCCAGATACTCGATCAGCTCCCCGAGCGGCGCTGAGGGGACCTTGAGACTGTTGTCGCGGATGTCATGTCCCACGTAGCTCAAATAAAGCCGGTCCCGGGCGGAGAGCAGGGCCTCGAGGAACAGGTAGCGATCGTCCTGGCGGCGTGAGCGGTCACCCCGTCGGGGCTCCTGGGCGATCAGATCGAACCCAAGGGGCCTGCGGTGGCGCGGGAAGTCCTCGGCGTTCAATCCGAGCAGGCAGACCACCCGAAACGGAATGCTGCGCATGGGCACCAGACTGCAGAAAGTGACCCGGCCGGTGAGGAAGTGGCGTGACCCGCGCGGACTGTCTAGGGTCGCGAGGAGCTGATCACGGACGACCGCAAGCGAAAGGCTTTCGTTGAAGGCCGCCGCTACGGCCTGCCGTTCCAGGGCCTCGAGGCTGGTGCGAACGTACTGCAGACCTTCCGCCTCCTCCTCGTCCGGGTCGAAGAAATCCTCGATGAGGTCGAAGATGAGCCTGCGCCATCCGGAAGCGGTGCGTTGCCGCTGCAGGCGCTGGCGCCAGCGGGAGAGTCGATCCAGGAGCTCGGCGAGCGCGCCCAGGTCCGCGGCGCTGCTGCCCTCCACGTCCGCATAGGGCGCCACGCCGTGGAAGAGGTCCGTCCCCGGCGGCAGGGCGTAGCCGAGGAACAGCCGGTCCAGGCCGAAATCCCAGGTGTTGGCGGGCTCCGCCGGCAGCCCCAGGCTGAGGCGCATGGCGGCATCGCTGCCCCAACGAACACCGCTTTCGCGCGCCCAGGCGCGAATGCGCTCGACCCCTGCCAGGTCCAGCCCGAAGCGACGCTGCAGGGCGGGAACCTCCAGCAGGCCGAGAACCCCGGAGGCCTCGAGTCGGCTGGCCGGCAGGTCGAGGAGAGCTCCGAGTGCCTCCAGCACCGGCAGCCCCATCCGCAGCCGCCGATCAGCGATGGCCCAGGGGATCTCGAGGCCCGCGTCGGCGGAGGCGAACACGGCGGCGATCATCGGGGCGTAGCGGTCGATGTCGGGTGCCATGACGACGATGTCGCGCGGCTGGAGATCCCTGAGCTCCTCGAACAGGCGCAGGAGCTGGTCATGCAGCACCTGGACCTCGCGCATCGGGCTGTGGCAGACGTGGACCTGCACCGACCGATCCTCGGTGCCCAGCATCACCCGTTGGCGGGGGTCGGGATTTCGGCTGTCGCGCAGTTTGAGGATGTCTGCCTGAAGACGCCGCAGCAGGGTGGCATCCCCCGGGTCGACGAAGGCATCCTCGTCGAGGCTGCCCGCGTCCAGGAGCTGGTCAAGAAGCTCCTGACCGGCGTGACCCAGGGAGGCGAGGAGGGGGTTGCCGAGATCGAGCAGGCTGCCAGCGTCTGCGCCGCGCCCCACCAAACCGGATCGCGCCCGCCGCCTGGCCTGCCCCTTCTCGTCGAGGATGTCGGCCCAGTACTCCTGACAGGGATTGAGCAGAAAGACGTGGACCTCGGTGTGCAGCGCAACAGCCTGGAGCACCCCGAGATAGCTGGGGGAAAGGGCGGTGAGCCCGAACAAGCTCAGCCGCGGCGGCAGCGCTCCCTCTGGCGCGGCCCCGTCGGTGGCTTGCGTGAACAACCGCTGCACCACCCCCGCCCAGTGGGGTTGAGGGCAGGCTTCGCGGATCGCCCGCCACAGCCGTGCCTGCCAGTGCCCGTCCCTGCCTGCCTCCCAGCCGAGCACCCAGTCCGGCCGATAGACCAGGTACTGGTCGAACAGATCGGCGATGCGCCGGCCGAGCTGATAGCGTCTCAGGCCATCGGGGTCGTCATGGAGATAGCGCGCGAGCTCGGAGAAGGCCGGATCCCCGAGCTGCCCTGGCAGCAGCGCCAGGGTGTGCCAGAGGATGGCCTCCTTGCCCATTCCCTGGCTCTCCGGCAGGTCGGGAAACCATAGCCGCAACAGCCGCCAGGCCAACGCGGCGGGCAGGGGAAACTCCAGGTTGGCGGCGATGCCGCCCCTCAGGGCGAGTTGCTGGGCCAGCCAGCGCCCCATCCCCGGATTTTGCACCGCCACCATCTCGGGCGCGAAGGGGTCCTCGGGTACCTCGGCGAGCAGGGCATCGAGACGCTCTAGGAGCTGCTCGACCCGGTTACTGTGGTGGACGCGAAGCATCCCCGACCCCTTCCTCGCTAGTGGTATGGCAGAGGATAAGCCATGCGCGGGCTCAGGGCCTGAGCCCGCGGCAGTGTTGGGGTGAGCCGCGGTGTTGTCGAAGCCCCGCTTCGCCTGTGGGAAGGCTCAGGCGCCCAATAGGCTGCGTAGCAAGAGATATAGCCCGGCCGCGAGCAATGCGCTGGCCAGTGGGGTGAACAGCCAGGACTTCAGGATCGTGACCACCGTGGCGCCCTGCACTCCGGCGAAACCGCTGGTAAACCCAGCGCCAACGATGGCGCCGACCACGGTCTGGGTGGTGGATACCGGGAAACCCGTCTGGGTAGCGAGCACCACGGTTGCAGTGGCGGACAGCGAGATGCAGAACGCCCGCGAGGCCGACATTTTGGTGATCTGCTCGCCAAGGGTCCGCGCGACGCGGCCCCCGAAGGTGGCCACACCCACCGCCATACCCACACCGCTGAACGCGAATACCCAGAACGGCACTGCCGACCTGAGAACCCCGGCACGGCTGTTTTGCAGGGCGTCGATGGCGACGGCCATCGGTCCCGCCGCGTTCGCCACGTCGTTCGCGCCATGGGCGAAGGCCATGGAGCAGAGGGTGAATAGGGTCATGGGCGCGAAGACGTCCTCGACCTCCTCTGGCCGCCGCCCCTGAACAATGAGGACGCCCATGGCGGTCAGACCCAACGCGAACGCCCCGGCGAGAATCGCAAACTGTCCGTCGCTCAGGTTAAGGCCCAGGGGCCGCATGCTGCGGAAGAAGGTCATCAAGAAGACCACGAACGCCGCCGAGAAGATGTAGAGCGGTGCCCAGCGGCGAGCGCTGCGCAGGGGGTCGGAGGAGCCGAGAATGAGCCAGCGGATGCTGCTTACCAGCAAAAAGGCGATAAGCCCCGCCAGCAACGGCGACAACACCACACTGGCCAACAGGGGACCAATCCCGCCCCAACGCACTGACTGCGTTCCCATGGCGGTGAGGGCAAAGCCCAGCATGGCGCCGATGATCGAGTGGGTGGTCGATACCGGCCATCCGCGGGCAGTAGCGAAGGTGAGCCACAGCCCGGCCGCCAGCAGCGAAGCGAGCATGCCATAAACGGCGACGGCGGCGGATGCACCGCCGGCGTCGAAGTCGATGAGCGTCTTTCGCAGGGTGTCGGTGACGGCGACACCGTGCAGCACCGCCCCAAAGATCTCGAAGATGACGACCAGGAAGATGGCCTCGCCTGGGCTGAGGACCTTGGCACCGAGGGCGGGCGCGGCGGAGTTAGAGAAGTCATTGGCGCCGACGCTCCAGGCCATCCAGAACCCGAGGCCGATCACCAGGTAAAACAAAAGGGTATGGTCGAAGTCCAGTCCTGCCACGCGATGTGTCGTCTCCGAGGCCGCCTACACCGAAAGAAAGGAAAGCGGCAGTACTGCTTTGCCACGCGCGGAGTTTCGGGCGGTCTCGGGGCGCCGTCAAGCTTAAGCGCAACCTCAGCGCGATGCGCCACCCCCCAGGGGTGGCGACGAATCCTTTAACCGAGAGAACGGGCCGATCGGGGCCCAGGGATGGGGCGAACTTGCGGCGCTGGAAAATCGCGAGCGGGCGCTGGCTTATAACCCCCGCGTGCGCAGGGAGGAGGAGGGTGCGGCCCCCTGGCGCATCTGGTGCCAGACGAACAGGCAGGCGGTCAGGAGCAGGAGCGCACCGCCCTGGTGCGCGGCGCCGAGCACCACGGGCACCCGCAGCAGGAGGGTCGAGATGCCCAGGGCGAGCTGAAGGCCGAGCGCGACCATCAGGAAATCGGAGCCGATGCGCACCCGTCGCGGCAGGGGTTGGCGGCGTACTGCCCACCAAAAGAGGGGAATCAGCACAAAGAGTAGGACGGCGAGCACTCGATGGTCGAACTGAACGGCGGTCACGTTCTCGAACAGGTTTCGCCACAACGGGTCCAGGGTCGCCATCCCCTCGGGGATCCACCGCCCGTCCATCAGGGGAAAGGTGTTATAGGCGAATCCTGCCCGGGTGCCGGCCACGAAGCCCCCGGAGAGGGCGGTGACGAATACCAGCAGCGTGATCCAGGGTGCGAGTCCGCTCAGGCGCAGTCGCTCCTGCGCCGGGGTGGAGGACTGGGCGGGATACAGGAGATCCAAGGCCACCCAGAACAGATAGGCGTAGATCAAGAAGGCGAGGCCGAGGTGCGCGGTCAAGCGGTAGGGGCTAACATGGGGGTCATTGATCAATCCGCTCTTGACCATGTACCACCCGAGCGCCCCTTGGAGCCCGCCGAGCGCGAACATGAACAACAGCTTGGGAATCACGGACCTGTCGATGCGGCGCCGGGCGATGAAGAACAGCAGGGGGACAAGGAAGATCGCGCCGATCAGGCGGCCGAGCAGGCGGTGGGCGTATTCGAACCAGAAGATGGTTTTGAACCCCTCCAGGGACATCCCGCGGTTCTTCTTCTGGTATTCGGGGGACTCCTGGTAGAGCTGAAAAACCTGCTCCCAGGCAGGCTCGTTCAAGGGGGGCAGCACCCCGGTGATCGGCTCCCAGCGGACGATCGATAGGCCGGATCCGGTCAGTCGGGTGACACCGCCGAGCACCACCATGGCAAGGATGGCGGCACAGCAGATCAGCAACCAGATTGCAACCGGGCGTTGGGAGGCTGGGTAGGACACGGATATTTCCTTTCTAGGGCTGGGGAGAGGGCGCGAGCACGCGCCGAAAGAGGGCGCCGAAAGAGGGCTCTGGCGCTCAGCAGGGCACCGGGCCCATAATCTATGCTCGCCTCCGGTTCACGACAACCGGAAGAGCGCCCCGGACAGCGGCGAGGGGCACATTCGGCTCGGCTTCGCCCGGACACCGCGCGATCGCCGATACGGATAAC
>JAEHCY010000077.1 GCA_016880695.1 Chromatiaceae bacterium
TCTCGACCCCCGCCTTCTTTAGGCCGTCGATCATGCGACTATACGACAGGCCGTTCTCGTGGGCGGCAGCGTTGATGCGGACGATCCACAAGCCCCGAAACAGCCGCTTCTTCTGCCGGCGGTCGCGGTAGGCGTACTGACCGGCCTTGATGACGGCCTGCTTGGCGACCCGATAGACCTTGCTTCGGGCACCGTAGTAACCCTTCGCTTCCTTCAGCACCTTGTTGTGGCGGGCGCGTGCTGTGACCCCGCGTTTTACTCTGGGCATGGTTCGCTTCCGGTTTCGTTAAATCAGCAGTAGGGAATCATCCGCCGTGCGGCCCGGTTGTCGGCTGGAGCCAGGTAGGTTCCGTCGCGAAGATGGCGCTTACGCTTGGCGCTCTTCTTGGTCAGGATGTGCCGACGGTGGGATGAGATCCGCTTAAATAACGAACCCGAAGCGGTGCGCTTGAACCGCTTGGCCGCCCCGCGGTTGGTCTTCAACTTGGGCATTGTCTACTCCGCATTCGTCTCGGTTTCTGTGAACGACGCAAGCCACCAGGGGCCGTCACGCGCGCCGCTATTTCCGCTTGGGACCCAGCACCATTACCATCTGGCGTCCTTCCATCTGGGGCTGCTGCTCTAGGATGCTGTTCTCGGCCAAGTCACCCTCGATGCGTTTCAGCAGCTCGAGCCCCAGTTCCCGGTGGGCATGCTCGCGCCCCCGGAAACGCATGGTGACCTTGGCCTTGTCCCCTTCATTGAGGAAACGCGCCAGGTTGCGCAGTTTGACCTGGTAGTCTCCTTCGTCCGTGCCTGGACGAAATTTCACCTCTTTTATCTGGACCTGCTTCTGCCTCTTCTTTGCCGCCCCACGCTGCTTCTTCTGCTCGAATAGGAACTTGCCGTAGTCCATCAGACGACATACGGGCGGCTCCGCGGTGGGCACAATCTCCACCAGGTCCACATCTTCATCCACCGCCCGGTCGAGGGCGTCTTCGATGTCCAGGATTCCGATCTGCTCGCCGTCCACCCCAATCACCCGCACGTTGCGCGCGGTGATCTCATCGTTGAGACGAGTCTTCTTTTCAGCGGCTATAACGCTTCCCTCCCCGAGAAACAAACAAACCCCGTCATGCAAAAAGCACCGGGAAACGGTGCTTTTTGCATCGAACCGGGGGTCAATTAACGCGGTTGGCCACCTCTGTGGCGAGACGTTCCGCGAACGCCGGCAACGGGATGAGGCCGAGATCTTCCCCCTTTCGGGTCCGAACCGCCAAGCTGCCCTGCTCCTGCTCGCGATCACCGACCACCAGTAGATAGGGCACCCGCTGCAACGTGTGCTCGCGGATTTTAAAGCCGATCTTCTCGTTTCTCAAGTCCGCATCCACGCGAAACCCTTTGTCGCGCAAGCTGTTGGCAACCTGCTGGACGTAGCCGGCCTGCCGATCGGTGATATTCATCACCACCGCCTGCACCGGTGCCAGCCAAACCGGCAGCGCGCCGGCATAGTGCTCGATGAGAATGCCGATGAAGCGTTCGAGAGAACCGAGGATGGCCCGGTGCAGCATGACCGGTACTTTTCGGGTGTTGTCTTCGGCGGCGTAGTGGGCGCCCAAGCGCTCTGGCATGGAGAAATCGAGCTGGATGGTACCTAGCTGCCAAACCCGCTGCAGGCAGTCTCGCAGGGAGAACTCAATCTTTGGGCCGTAGAAGGCCCCCTCGCCGGGTTGCAGGACCCAGGCGAGCCCCTTCTGATTGAGGGCATCCTCGAGGGAACGCTCCGCCTTGTCCCACAGCTCGTCGCTGCCCACCCGCTTCTCGGGGCGGGTGGAGAGCTTGACCAGGACTTCATCGAAGCCGAAGTCGCGGTAGATCTCGAATAGGAGGTCGATAAAGTCGGAGACCTCGGCTAGGATCTGCCCCTCGGTGCAGAAGATGTGGGCGTCGTCCTGGACGAAGTTGCGGACCCGCATCAGCCCGTGCAGGGTGCCGGATGGCTCGTTGCGGTGGCAGGAGCCGAACTCCGCCAGACGCAGAGGCAGGTCGCGGTAGCTTCTAAGCCCATGGTTGTAGATCTGGATGTGGGCCGGGCAGTTCATGGGCTTGATGGCGAAGGTACGCTCCTCAGAGCTGGTGGTAAACATCAGCTCCTGGAACTTGTCCCAGTGGCCCGACCGCTCCCAGAGGCTGCGGTCGATCATCTGGGGGGTGTGCACCTCCTGATAGCCGTTCTGGCGCAGCTTCTCGCGGATGTAGTCCTGAATCATGAGATAGACGCGCCAGCCCTTGTCGTGCCAAAAGGCCATGCCAGGGGCCTCTTCCTGGGTGTGGAAGAGATCGAGCGCCTTGCCGAGCTTGCGGTGATCGCGCTTCTCGGCCTCCTCCAGGCGATGCAGATAGTCCTTGAGCTCCTCGGAACTGCGCCAGGCGGTGCCGTAGATACGCTGCAACATGGGGTTACGCGAATCCCCTCGCCAGTAGGCACCGGCCACCTTCATTAGCTTGAAGGCCCGGCCCAGCTTGCCGGTGCTTGGCAGGTGCGGGCCACGACAGACATCGAACCAGTCCCCCTGGCGGTAGATCGAGACCTCCTCGCCCTCGGGGATGATGTCGCGGATGATCTCTACCTTGTAGGCCTCACCGATCTCGGCGAAGACCCGCATCGCCGCGTCGCGCTCCCACACCTCACGCTGGAGGGGCAGGTCGCGCTTGACGATCTCCTGCATGCGCGCCTCGATACGCCCCAGGTCCTCTGGAGTGAAGGGCTCCTCGCGGGCGAAGTCGTAATAGAAGCCGTTCTCGATGGCGGGCCCGATGGTCACCTGGGTACCAGGGTAGAGCTCCTGCACCGCCTGTGCCATCACATGGGCAGCGTCGTGGCGCATGAGCCCGAGGGCTTCCTCGTCGCGGCCGGTAATGATGGCAACCTCCGCATCGTCCTCAATGGTGAAGCTGGTATCGACCAACTTGCCGGCGACCCTGCCAGCAAGCGCCGCCCGTGCCAATCCCGCGCCGATGGATTCGGCAACCTGCTGAACCGTCACCGGATGCTCGAAGCGCTTGCGCGAGCCATCCGGAAGCGTTATCTCTGGCATGACTTGAAACTCACCATTGTTGGAAGAGTCGTCCAACCGTTCCGATTGGACTGCGAAGGCTACCGAGCACTGCCCCTTTCGCACCACTAACGGCGGATCGTAACCCGGCCGCTCGTTCTCCTACCTCCCGAGCGGCCGGGTGCGCTTACATAAGGGGGCAGGGGCTGCGGAACCCAATATCTTACCAAAGGACAGCGCGCAACGACTCGAACGGTTGAACCTCGTCCATCTTTATCCCCCCCGGCCGAGGCCAAGGCTTACGTCCGCGGTTGGCTTAACCCGTTGATTTCCATGAGGCGGTTATAGCGCGCCAGCTGGCGCTCGGCCCGTGGTACAAACCACCGGCTTTCAGCCGCCTTCTCTTTACAGTCGGCGGTTTAGCTCGCCGATCCTCAACCCACCAGCTTTTGGCTGGTGGTTGTTGAGTCCCAGTGCAGGTCCAGTGTAAGCCCGAAATGTCCTGTAGGGCCTCATCTGCGGTACCGGTACTCTCCCGAAGCGCCGGTTCGCTCGGGTGGGATGCCCATTTGCCCCCCCGAGCCCACCGAGTTCGCTGCTGGTGAGCACTATTTCACCCGCCGCCTGGTGCCGTCGGCTCCCCTCAAGCGAACGCTGTGGCCAGCACTGTGTATGCAGACCGAGGAACTCGTCAGCGGTTGGTTGCCCCGGAGGTCGATGCCTGCGCAGGAGATGTCCAAGGCCGCCGCGTAGCTATCGGCGCGAAAGGCACAAGCGCCTGTGGTGGCGGAGTCGGAGGACGCGGATCCACCCCGGCGTTGACTTTCTGTACAGCAACCCGGCCCAATGCAGATTCCGCAAGCCAGGCGTTGTGGCGCTCGGCGATTCGTTTGCGTTCGGTTACGATGTCAAGGATGACGAGGCGGCGTTGGTGTGCCTCGGGGGCCGTCGGAACGCCTTCGAACCGGGCGGCCGGGAGGGCCAGTTCGGTCGCTGCAAGTTGCAGCTGCTGCGGCGGCGGTTTATCCGTTGCAAAACGGCGTATCCTCCCGCGACTGCCTGGACACCCTGATTCAGCGGTCGTGGTTGGAAGGCTTCAAAACGCTGCTTGCGGGCGCGGAGGTGGTCCGGTCGCTGAAGTGCTGCATCGTCACGATCGATGCCATGGGATGCCAACGCGCCATCGCCGAGCAGATTATCGATCAGGGTGGGGACTAGGTGCTTGGGGTGAAGGCCAATCAGCCCACCCTTGCATGAGGCGGTCGAGGATTTCTTTACCAGGGCACTCGGGACGGGGGGGTTGCCGGGGTGAAGGTCGAGGCGATCTAGCAGCCGGTCGGACTTTCGGCTTGAATGGCCAAATTGACCACTTTTTAGCCAATTTTGGCGTTGCTACGTGCGTTCTGAGCATCTTTTCGCCGAAAATGTCGTCAGATTGTGCGTACAGCCGCGTTCCGAATGAAAGTCCGACAGGCTCCTAGAAGGTGGATAAGGGCCATGGTCGGCTGGCGCGGCGTCGCGATTGGATCACCGAGGCACTGGGGGCCGGACGAACGGCGGACGGGGCTGCGTAGCAGCGGGATGGCGATCCGCGAGACCTGTGAGGGAGCCCGACATACTGAGCAACGAAGCACCTTGATCGCCTCCATCGCTGCCGGGGCCAAGCCCTTTGTCGAAGGGGCATGGGCATCGAGAACCGGCTCCGTTCGCGGCTCGATGCGGTCTTTCGTGAGGATGTCAGCACCACACGCAACGGCAGCGCCGCGAGCGTGCGTCGCCTTGCCCTCAACCTCTTCGAGCAGGAGGGCTGCCCCATCGGCCTTGCCAAGAAACAACGCCAGGTTGCCTGGGATGATGAGCTCTGCGCTGAGGTGGTGTTCGGTAGCTGATTTACATGCAGTGGCCCTGCGGTGGGCGTTAACGAACGATGGACGTTCACAAGGTAATGAATATAATGCTGGTCTTGCATTCTGGCCGCGACCCGCGTGCGGGTCGGTGGAACAGGCGATCGCAAGCGCTGCGCTAGGCGACGAGAGCGTATGAAGCCCACGGTAACCCATCATCATCTGCCGCTGCGACCCGGCAACTTCCGTACCCTGACCGAGGCCCTCGACTATGCGGCTCAGGGCCAGACGGGCATGAACTTCTACAACGCCCAAGGCAAGCTCTATGCATCAGTGACCTATGGGTTCCTGTGCGAGCAGTCGAAACGTCTGGCACGGCGCCTGCTCGCCCTCGGCCTGCCGCAGGGATCGAACGTCGCTTTGATCGCGGAAACCCATCCCGATTTCGTGCGGTTTTTCTTTGCCTGTCAGTATGCGGGGCTGGTGCCCGTGCCGCTGCCGGTGTCCGTCAACCTGGGAAACCATCGGGCGTACGTGGATCATCTGCGCGGGATGCTCGCGGACTGCCAGGCCAAGGTGGTAATGGCCCCGAGCGATCTCTTGCCCCTGGTCGAGGAGGCCTCTATTGGCGCGGCGAAACCCGTGGTGGGAGACGCGGCGGCATTCGATGGACTGCCGGAATCGGACACCGGGCTGGTCAGCCCGCAGCCAAACGACCTGGCTTACATCCAGTACACCTCAGGCAGCACCCGTTTCCCGCAGGGCGTCATGATCCGCCAGGCGGCGGTGCTCGATAACCTGGCAGGCATCATTCGCCATGGGGTGAGGATACGCCCGGGTGACCGTTGTTTCTCCTGGCTGCCGTTTTATCACGATATGGGGCTGGTGGGGCTGGTGTTGGCCCCGGTGGCGGCCCAACTCTCGGTCGATTACCTCGATACCCGCGTGTTTGCCATGCGCCCGCGGCGCTGGTTGGAGCTCATGTCCAGGAGCCGGGCCACCGTCTCCTTCGGGCCGCCGTTCGGTTACGACCTGGTTGCCCGACGCCTTCGCCCCGGGGAGGCGGAGCGGTTTGATCTCAGCAGTTGGCGTGTCGCCGGTGTGGGTGCCGAGATGATACGCGCCGAGACTCTGAAGCGGTTTGCACGGCGTTTGGCGCCGGCGGGCTTCGATCCAAA
>JAEHCY010000078.1 GCA_016880695.1 Chromatiaceae bacterium
AAACGATGGCGCGACGATTGGATATCAGGGCGAACGACGCCGCTTTGTCCCCCGAGAGGCCGGGTGGGTTGCGCCGTTCTCCAGTGCGCCTCGGTGGCTGGGTTCTCGCCCTGTGGGTCTTGTTGGGTGCCCTGGTTGGGATTCGGGCGGAAAACCGGAGTCCGGAGCAGCATTTTTTCGACCAGACCTTCGGGGATTTCCGCGAAGAGCTGGCCAATGCCCGTACCAAAGGTAAGAAGGGCATCCTGATCATGTTCGAGATGGACGAGTGCCCGTTCTGCCATCGGATGAAGACCACCGTGCTCAATCGCCCGGAGGTTCAGGACTTTTTCCGGGCCAACTTTCTCATCTTCCCTCTCGACATCGAGGGGGACGTGGAGGTCACCGATTTCCATGGCCAGGTGGTCCGCCAGAAGGACCTCGCCCTCAAGCAGTTCCGGGTCCGCGCAACCCCGGTGTTCGCCTTCTTTGATCTCGAAGGGAACCTGATCGCCCGCTACACCGGCGCCACCAAGAATGCGGATGAGTTCCTCTGGCTCGGGGAATATGTTGCGACCGGAGCCTACAAGGACCGGGATTTCGCCCGCTTCAAGCAAGACAAGCTCAAGGCCTCGGCCAAGAGCTAGGCCCGTTGCCTGTGTTGGGCCGACCGCTCGGCGGGCTCGCCCTCCGTCGCTACCGGCCAAAGGGATGGACTCCCACAATCCCCTATCGCTCGAAGGTGACCCTTAGATGCATGAGAACAAAGCGGTTCAGAAGGTCGGTCAGCGCTGCTGGGTTGCCGGACAGGTCCAGGGGGTGTTCTTTCGTGCCTTTACCCGCGAACGGGCCCAGCAGTTGGGGCTCACCGGGTACGCGCGCAACACCCTGGATGGCCGTGTCGAGGTGCTCGCCTGCGGCGAGCCGGAGGCGGTGGCCCAGCTTCGGGAGTGGCTGCGCGAGGGCCCACCTGGCGCGCGGGTGTCGGGCGTGATGTGCGAGGTGACCGATTACCAGGAGCTCAGTGGCTTCTCGATTCTCTGAGGGGAGGTGCGGGCCGCCGCGCCCCGACCATGCGCCTGCCGCCGCTAACAGACGGGATCATCGAGCGCCGCTACCAGCGCTTCCTGGCGGACGTGGAGCTCGCCGATGGCCGAAGGGTAACCGCCCATTGTCCCAATACCGGCACCATGGCCACCTGTTGGCGTGCCGGTGCCCCGGTGCAGCTCAGCCATAGCGACAATCCTAATCGCAAGCTGCCCTGGACCCTGGAGCGGGTCGATATGGGCGGAGGTTGGGTCGGGGTCCACACCGGTCGCACCAACCCGGTCATGGCGGAAGCCATCGAGGGGGGACTCATCGCCCCGCTCAGGGGCTATCGGCGGCTTCGCCGCGAAGCTTCGTTCCGCCCCGCGGGATTGCCCGGGGGGCGGCTGGATATCCTGCTCAGCGAGGGCGAAGACCCCGATGCGTTGGTCGAGGTCAAGAACGCCACCCTGCTCGATGGCGAGCGCATCCGCTTTCCGGACGCGGTGAGCGAGCGTGGGAAAAAGCACCTGGATCTGTTGGCGGAGGCCGTCCGCCAGGGCCTGCGGGGGGCGCTACTGTTTGCCGTGAATCGGCCGGAAGGAACCCTTTTTGCGCCCGCCTGGCGGATCGATCCGGCCTATGCGGCGCGGCTTTGCGAGGTGGCGGCGCTCGGGGTGGAGGTGCTGGCGGTGCGTATCCGCCACGAGGCCGAGGGTCTGCGGGCGGATGGGTTGGTTTCGGTCGATCTCTCCCCGCCTCAGTAACCGCCCGAGGTCGCGTCGACCTCCCCTGAGCAGGCTTCCAGCCGGATGATTCCCGTCTCGATACGTCCGTCGGCATGGAGCTCGAGCCAGCGAAAGCCCGGTGGCAGATCATCGAGGGCAAAGCGCTCGGCGCCCGGCTTGAACTGGACGCAGGAGGAGGGGCAACCGTAGAGCTCGATTGTGCCACGGCGCGCGGCGAACGCCTGGTGCACGTGGCCCCAGAGCACCCCGCGCACCTGCGGGTGGCGGTCGAGCACGGCAAAGAAGGCGTCGCGGTTGAGGAGCGCCATGCTGTCCATGAAGCCGCTGTCCACCGGGACCGGCTGATGATGAAGGCAAACCAGGGCGT
>JAEHCY010000596.1 GCA_016880695.1 Chromatiaceae bacterium
GCCACGTTGGCCACCCAGACCGCACCTGGGGGAGAGGAGCCTAGCCAAAGGGCGCCGACCTCTGCGGGAATCTTGCGGCCGTGGGGCAATGCGCCGCCCCGCGAAAGCTGGCCCGCGTGCTGGATAGCCCCCTTGAGGTTGGTGTTACCGATGTCGACCAGAAGTACCATGGGCTTAGCCAAGGGCGCGCAGGCTAACTTCGCCGGCCACGAACTGGTCGACCCCCTGGTCGTGGGCGAGCCGCAACGCGCCGGTGTCATCGATCCCGGCATGGGTGCCATGGATGAGGGTGTCCGCCAGCCGAAGCTCGATCGGTTGGCCAAGGAAGGGGTCGAGCCGGCGCCAGTGGGGCAAAAAGGGCGCGAGACCTCCCCGCTCATACCCCTGCATGACCCACACCAGACGCTCCAATACCCCCGCGGCGATTTCGTTGCGGGCCCACTGCCGTCCGGCGAGGACTGCACTGAGATCGGTCCAGGGCTGATCGATGGGCCGGGCGTCATCGGCGCTCAGGTGGGTGTTGACGCCTACCCCGCAGACCACCGCCGTGGGACCCTGGCTCTCGCCCATCACCTCGATCAGAAGCCCGCCGAGCTTCTTGCGGTTCCACAGGAGGTCGTTCGGCCACTTCAGGCCAATGCCTTCGGCGCCGAGCTCCCCCAGGGCCAGCGCCACCCCCACGCCCGCCGCGAGACTCAATCCCCCAAGGTCCGCCGGTGGGCAGGGAAAGCGCCAGAGCAGGGAGAGGTAGAGGTTTTGACCGAACGGCGAGACCCAGGTGCGGCCGCGGCGGCCGCGGCCGGCGGTCTGCTGCTCCGCCAGGCAGGCAGTACCCGAGGCGAGACCGGTGCCGGCCTGCTGCATCAGCCAGGTGTTGGTGGAGGTGACCTGGTCGTGAACGAAGACGTTGGCCAGCGCGGCACGGCAGTCCCGGGAGAGCCGCCCGAGGATCGTCGCCGGCTCGAGCAGCTCGAGGGGCCGTTCGAGCCGATAGCCCTTGCCCGGCACTGCGCTGATGCGCACACCGTACAGAGCGCGCGCGCGCCCGACCAGCTTCCACACCGCCGCCCGCGAGAGGCCGAGCCCCCGGCCGAGCGCCTCGCCCGAGCGGAATTGCCCATCCGCCAGGAGGTCGAGGAGCTGCCGCGGTTGCGCCAAGGTTATTGCTCCCTAGTCGCCGGCGGGCGGTCCCAGCCAGGCCCGTTGGTGATCTTGGGCCGCGGGCGGTGCGTCCGGCAGCAGGCACAGATCGCAGGTGTCGAGGGGGGCAGGAGCGGGCGTCACCGCAATAACCATCAGCTCGTCGCGGCGAAACACGTGGACCGGGACCGATGCGCCCGCCGGGATGGCGTCGACCAGGGTGTCCAGGTTGGCCCGGGTGGCCCGGATGTGGTCGATGGCCAGGATGCGGTCGCCGGCGGAGAGACCCGCCCGCATCGCCGCCCCGCCGGAGAAGGCGTTGGCGATGACGGCCTCCGCTTGTGCTTCATCGAGCCGCACGCCAAGGGTCTTGCGCGGGTTGAGCGGGGCGAAGCGATCCACCACACCGCCCTGATCGGTGGCGCTGGTGGCCGAGCGCAGGCGCAGGCCGATGCCGACGTCCGCCAGCAGGGGTGCGAGATCGAGATCCGCGGTGCCTCGGATCGCCTGGGAGAAGAACTCATCCAGATCGAGGCTGCTGACCGCTTCCACCAGGCTCTCCACTCCGTCCTCGGGAACCCCGCGTCCGGTCTGGCCGTAGGTCACCCACAGGGCGCGCATCACCTCATCCAGGGAGCAACGCTGCCCGGTGCGCTGGCGCAGGGTGAGGTCGAGGGCCAGTGCCACCAGGGCGCCCTTGGCGTAATAGCTGACGATGGCGTTGGGTGCGTTCTCGTCGGGCTTGTAGAACTTGATCCAGGCGTCGAAGCTGGCGTCCGCCAGGCTCTGGAGGTTCCGGCCGGGGGTGCGCAGCACGCGGGTGATACCCTGGGCCAGGAGCTCAAGGTAGCTCCGCTCATCGATACAGCCGCTGCGGACCAGAAAGAGATCATCGTAATACGAGGTGATGCCCTCGAATACCCAGAGCAGGCGGGTGTACGCCTCGCGGGTGAGGTTGGTACCCACGAACGCCGCCGGGCGGATGCGTTTCACGTTCCACAGATGGAAGTACTCGTGACTGCACAGGCCGAGCAGGCGCCGATAGCCCTCGGTCACCTCCGGCTTCCCCGGTTGGGGGAGGTCGTCGCGCCGGGCGATCAGGCTGGTCGAGTCCCGATGCTCGAGCCCGCCGTAACCCTCGCCGAGGATGGTGAGCAGAAACAGGTACTGGTCGAGGGGGAGGGCACCAAAGAGGTTGGCCTGGGCGGTGCAGATGCGCGCGAGGTCCCGCGCCAGACGCTCCCCGTCGCCTCGGTGCCGCCCGCTGATCGCGATGCGGTGGGGTACACCCCGTACCGGGAACTCGATCAGATCGAAGCGGCCGATCTCCACCGGATGATCGATGAGCTGCTCGTAGCATTCCGCGCGATAGGTGCCAAAGCCGAAGGGCTCGGCCCCGGCCCGCGGCAGGGTGGTGGCGACCCGCCAGTCGCTTGCGGGCGGTTCGGTGGGGGGCAGGATATCGACCCAGCAGGGGGCGTTCTCCTGGCCCTTCACCCGTAGAAACAGACTCGGGCCGTTGAAGTAGGCGTGGGTGGCATCGAGGTGCGCCGCCCTGGCCGAGAGCTCCCAGGCGTACACCCAATACTCGATAGTAAGCCGATCCCCGTCGCTCCGGATCTCCCAGGTTTGCTTGTCGAGCTTGCGGGCCGAGAGTGCCAGGTCGCGATCGCCCCTGGCCTCGAGGCGGACGATGTGCTTGGCGAAGTCGCGGATCAGGTAGCTGCCGGGGATCCAGGCTGGCAGGTCCAGGGTGAGGGCGGTGCCGGAAACCGTCTCGACCCGAAGCTCGACCTTGAACAGGTGCGCGGCGGGGTCCTCCGGGCGAATCCGGTAGTGGATGGGGA
>JAEHCY010000597.1 GCA_016880695.1 Chromatiaceae bacterium
CTTGAGCTGGCCCGGAGCCTTGCGGCCGGCCTTGATCGGGGTCTCATCCATCGCCTTGACCCGGCAGGGGCGGATGGGGGCCAGTTGCGCCGCCACGAAGGGGGCCAGCAGCAGCGCCACCGCCAGGACCTGCTGGGTCAGCCACTGGCGGCTGACCGCCACCCCGGCGGCCAGCAGGCGCTGGTGCTGGCGCTACAGCGGCAGGTGGTAGAGGAACTTGTCCACGATCAGGCCGGCAAGGAAGCTGACATCGGCGCGCCCGCCTTCGAGCACGCCTGCCGGGGCCGGAGGGCAGGACAGGGCGGCGGTGTCTTTGACCTTCACCACCTGGCGCACGTACTTGAGCACCACATAGCTACCCGGGCGCTGGGCCAGGCGGTGGGTGAGCTTCTCGCCGATGACCTCGTAGGCCTCGGCGGGCAGAGCGGCGATCGCAGGGTTGGGAACATGGATGGTCTCTACCGGCACCCGCTCGGGATCGAAGAACAGCGCCGACTCCTCCTCGTCGGCCTTGGTCTTGGTCGCAGGGCGGCGTTGGTGAGCGGCCACAGGCTGGGCGGGCGCGGGGAGCGGAGCCGTGTCGCCCAACCCCTCGCCCAGGGCCATCTGCTCGGGTGGCGGATCGATGTGGCGGCGCTCGGACTTCGCGCCGAAGAGCTGGCGCTGGAACCAGGCAACGTGGCGTTCGAGCTCGGCGATACGCGCGACCAGTTGGGTGCGCTCGGCGACCCATTCGGCAGCCCATTCGGGCGGGAGTGCGACAGGAGCCGGGGCGGGAGACATGGGCGCATTTTACCCTGCCTTCGATGGAGTCGCACCCAGTCGATAACGCAGGCGTAGGCGCACGGTCTCAATGCCTTCAAGCAGCAGCTTCAACCCCGTCACATCTAATTCCCGATTCGCCGTCGCACGCCAATCGCTCACGAAGCGCCCGCGCTCCAGCCGTTTGGCCCACAGGCAGAAGCCGGTGCGGTCCCAATACAGCGCCTTGAGATAATCACCGCGACGGTTGACGAAGACAAACAGGTGGCCCGACAGGGGGTCCTGGGCAAGCGCCTGCGTGGTCAGGGCGATCAGCCCGGTGAAGGACTTGCGCATATCCACCGGGTGCCCGCACAACAACACCCGCACCCGCGTGCACCCGCGCCTCGGGAAAGAACATCAGCGCCGCCGCAGGCGCAGCACCGCCCCGGCGCTTTCCGTTGCCTCCGGCGGCCCGAGGTCGACAAAGGCGGCCTCGCCCACCGTCGCCGCGGTGCCCGGCCCCGCCGCCCCCAGCCGTTTGCGCCAGGTGTAGAAGCTCGCGGTGCTCACGCCCTCGCGGCGGCAGAACTCCGCCACACTCAGCCCGCTGCGCGTAGCGCGCGCGAGCAGTGCCTGCCATTGCCCCCGGCTGCGCCGGGCCGGGCCGAAGTCACTGTGCATGACGCGATCCCCTCCTCGGTTGCCAACAAGGGTTCCCATTCTCCGGCCCGCACGCCCGGCGGGAAGGACGCCGGGGAGTTACCGGTTGCCAGCCACTTCCCGTTGGGCGAAACGGCGACCGAGGGGAGTCCGGCGGGGCCGGTC
>JAEHCY010000598.1 GCA_016880695.1 Chromatiaceae bacterium
CGGTAGTCCCATCGACGGGCCCCATCGCGTGCATCGAGGCCGTAGACGCTGCCATCGAGGGTGGGGACGACGACCATCCCGGAGCGGATGCCGGGGACCGACAGGATCTCGCTCTGCAGCAAGGCCCTCCAACGCTCGCTGCCATCGCTGGCGTCGAGGGCGACCAGCTCGCCCTGGCTGGTGCCGAGCAACAGCAGTCCCTCGCCAAGCCCTGGACCGCTGCTGAAGCGGAGCTTGGTGGCCTGTTTCCAGAGCAGGCTCCCGCTGCGGGCATCGAGTGCCTGGATCTGTCCCCCGGCATCGGCCACATACAGGCGTCCGCTCTCAAGGGCGGGTACCAGCTTGAGCTGTCGGCCCTCGGTGCCTTTGGAGACTTGGGTCTGCCACAGCGCGGTCAGGCTCGCGGTCGGTGTGATGTTGCGGAGCTCGGCGGGGGGGTGGGGGTCCTTTTCGCTGGTGAACCAATCCAACATGCCGCAGCCGCTCAGAAGCAGCGCCGATACCAGGGCGATGCCAAGGGGGCGGATCGGATGGCGAAGTCGGGCGCGCGTGGGGGCCATGGAAGGGCTATCCGGCGGGGGGAAGGTTGTCGAGCTTGATCTGGATCAGGGCGGCGGAGCTTGCGTTCTTTTTCAGCGCCTCGGCATAGGCGTTGCGTGCCCCAGCGGTATCGCCCTGGGCCAGCGCGATATCGCCGCCGAGGGCTGCGTAATCACCCGCGAAGCTGTCGGTGGCCGGATGGCGGCTCAGCAGCGCCGCGGCCCCTGCCGCGTCCCCGCTGTCGAGCAGGATGCGCGCGAGACGCAGCACGGCGATGGTCCGCATACCGGGGTCGGGCGCCTTGGCGATGGCCTTCTCCAGTTCGGCCCGCGCGCCCGCCTTGTCGCCCTGGCGGTACTTAACCTCGGCGATCACCAGGGGCGAGAAGGTTGCGTAGGCGGTGCCACCGAATTCCTGGTCGATGCGCTGCGCCTGGTTGAGTGCGGTCGCCGTATCCCCGGAGCCGGCCTGGGTGAGGATCTGCTCGAAGGCCGAGGAGGCGTTCTCCGCCACCTGTTGCCGGTGCTCGATCCACCAGCGCCAGCCGAACACGCCTCCCAGACCGATGATGGCCCCGGCGATCACCGAGCGCCCGTTCTCCTTCCACCATTTCTTGATGGATTCGACCTGTTCCTCTTCGGTTGCGTAGACGTCCACGGATGTGCTCCCGGGTTGTGAATGGGGGTGCCTAAGGATAGGGGTGTGCCGCGACGCGGGCCGCGAGATAGGCGGTGAGCTCGCTGAGCGGCAGGGTCTGTTGGGGTTCGTCGCTGCGTAATGGCTTGATCCCGATTGCCTCGCGGGCGAGCTCGTCGGGGCCGAGCACCAGAGCGTAGCGCGCGCCGCTACGATCCGCCTTCTTGAACTGACTCTTGAAGCTGCCCCCGCCGCAATGGACCCATAGTCGCAGGCCAGGGAGCGCGTCACGCATCTGCTCGGCGATGGCCAGGCCGTGCACCTGGGCGGTCTCCCCGACCGTGATCAGGTACCCATGGGGTGAAGGGCCGGTCGCGGTCTCGGGCTGGGCGGCGATCAATGCCACCAGCCGCTCCATGCCCAGTGCAAACCCTACCGCAGGCGTGGGACTGCCACCGAGCTGCTCGACCAGGCCATCGTAGCGCCCGCCGGCGCAGACGGTGCCCTGGGCCCCCAGCGCAGTGGACACCCACTCGAAGACGCTGCGGTTGTAATAATCCAGCCCCCGCACCAGCCGCGGATTGACGCGGAAGGTCACCCCCGCCCGCCCGAGCCCCTGGCACAGGCGCTCGAAGTGGCCGCGGGAGTCCTCCCCGAGGTCATCGGTGAGGACGGGTGCCCCGGCAATCACCTCGGCCATGGTGGGGTTCTTGGAGTCGAGGATGCGCAGCGGGTTGGTTTCAAGGCGGCGGCGACTGTCCTCGTCGAGCTGTTCGAAGCGCCCGCGCAGGTACTCCACCAAGCGGGCCCGATAACGGGCACGCTCATCGCTGCTGCCCAGGGTGTTGATCTGCAGCTCCAGGTCTTCGATCCCCAGGGCGCGCCAGATCCGGCGGCTGAGCAGGATCACCTCCTGGTCGATGTCGGGACCCTCGAGGCCGAATACCTCCACTCCGATCTGGTGGAACTGGCGGTAGCGGCCCTTCTGGGGCCGCTCGTGGCGGAACATGGGACCCTGGTACCAGAATCGCCGGGGCTGGTCGAGCAATCCATTTTCGATGGCAGCGCGCACACAGCTGGCGGTGCCTTCCGGGCGCAGAGTGAGGTCGTCGCCGTTGCGGTCGGCGAAGCTGTACATCTCCTTCTCGACGATGTCGGTGGCCTCGCCGATGGAACGCTTGAACAGATCGGTCAGCTCGACGATGGGGGTACGCAGCTCCTGGTAGGCATAGGCATCCAAGGCGCCCCGGGCCGCCTGTTCGATACGCTGCCAGTGGTGGATCTGGCCAGGCAGGATGTCGTGCATCCCGCGGATTGCCTGAATTCTGATGGCCATCGGTCAGCGGCTACCTGTTTCGGGGCCCCTCGGGTCTACTCGAGGTTCTCGGGCTTGAGGGTGAAGCGCGCGACATTGCCGCGGGAGCGGGAGGCGAGGTCGAACGGCTTGCCGTTGATGCTCATGCGTACCGACTTGACGTTGCCGATGATAAGCGAGTAGGGCGGCGTCCCGCCCAGCTCGCGGCGCTCGCCTTTGCGCATATCGCCCATGAGCTTGAAGCTGCGGGTCGAGTCGCGGATGTCCACCCAAGAGGTGTCGTTGAACTCCAGCACCACGCCTTTTCCGCTTGCGGTTTCCGCCGGGGCTGAGTCCGGGCTTGCCGCGGGTGGCGTCTGGGCGCTGATTTGGGCCGCGGGTGCGCGCGGTGCCTCCTCCGGGGGGGTGGCCGCCACGCTGGGCTCGGCGGGCTTGGTGCTGGCGGTCGGCGGTGGGGGCGCGCTCGGCTTGGCGTCCGCGGCCGGGGGCTCGACCTTGGGGGGGGAGGGGGCGGTAATCGGTGGCAGGGGGATCGACACCTTGCCCTCGGCACTGGGCGCAGGGGCATTTGACTTACTTTCTACCGGCATGCCGGGCAGGCGAATGGCGAGTAGCCCACTGAGGTCCGCGGGGCTCTGCCACCAGAGGAACAGAAGACCCGCGACGCTCAGGGC
>JAEHCY010000599.1 GCA_016880695.1 Chromatiaceae bacterium
GAGCGCCTCAAGGCCCTGCGCGCCATCACCGGCTGCAACCCCCGCACCACCGTCATGTTCTACGAGCTCTTCGCCACCGGCGGGGCGGACGACGTCCACAGCGATCTGCGCCGGCTGCTCGCCCACTTGCTGGGGCACTGGGCGCCGAGCGCCTGTTCAACGTCTGGTACCTGATGCGCTACGCCTCCCGACGGCTGCGCCAGCGCCTCACCTGGCTGGTGGAGTTCATGCGGATTTGGTACAGCGGGGAGGAGACGGAGGTCGCCTACCGCCGCGCCATCGAACTGGACCCGAAGGATGCTGACCCTTGGACCGGCCTCGGCATCTGGCTGGCCGACCAGTCCGGCCGCGGTAAAGAGGTAGAGGCCGCGTACTGCAAGGCCATGCAGTTAAACCCCTCGAACCCCCATCCATTGGCAAACCTGGCACGCCTGCTCGCGGCCCTGGGGCGACACCCCGAGGCGAGCACGGCTTACCGTCAGACCGTCGCGCTGGCCCAGGCGGCGGACGCCGGGGTCGTCGCAGCGGACAGCACCCCCGTCACTCAAGGCTTCGCCATGCCCACCTGCTGCTCCAGGCCCACCTCTGGCTCGGCAACCGCGACCTGGCCCGGCAGGCCCTGGACCGCCTGGCGGAGTCCGCCTCCGCAGGCGACCCCCGCGCCTTTCATCGCCTCAAGGAACAGGCCCGGGAGTACCAGGGTATCGGCCTGGGCCCGGCCCTTAAGGACCAGGGCCCCTGGGCCGACTTCCTCCAGCCCTTCGCCCTGGCCCTGGGGGCCGCCGCGGCGGACGACCCCGAGGAGGCTCTGGCCGGCGTGCCACCCGAGGTCCGCGCTCTGGCCGAGGAGATTCTGGCAGGGCTGCTTTCCGCCCCCCGCGCAGGCGAGGGCAACCGAACCAGGTCAGGGCGGTGAGCTCGCGGGCGGGAAATCTGGGGCGCCGAAACAATGGCCCGCCAGCGCGAGGGAACGGCACGAGTCCAAACCGTGATCCAACGGGCCCCGGCGAGGTGTCAACGAGATAGTCGAGCGAAGAACCTGTACGCATCGCAGCGACGGCGCCCCCAGCAGACTAACTCGCAACCTCCGAGTCGTCCCGATCTGGCCAAGCCCCACGGGGCGGCACTTGGGGAATCCCCCAGTGGGGTGCCCGGAAGGAGCACCGCGCCCCCCATGCGCCTGGGGGCGGCGGACCCGCCTCGGGGGAGGAAACGCTTTGGGGATCGCTCCCTGGGGGAGCCTAGCTGTCGCCTTGGGCGACGACCTTGAGCTGCACCTGAGCCACGCCGGAATTGATCATGCGCAGCTCCTTAGCCGCCCGTTTCGACAGGTCGAGGAGACGGCCCCTCGTGTGGGGACCCCGGTCGTTGATTTCCACCACGACGCTGTTGCCGTTCTGGCGGTTGGTGACCCGCACCTTGGTGCCAAGGGGAAGCGTCCTGTGGGCGGCCGTCAGTGCCCCCCCATCGTAGCGCTCGCCGCTGGCGGTCATGCGGCCTTGGAATTTATCGGCGTAGTAAGAGGCTGCGCCTTTCTCGGTAAAGCCGGTCTGGTTACCAGCGATGGAGGTAAGGGGACTGATTGCCAGGGCAACTAGAACCCCAGCGGCAAAGGGTTTAATCGACATGATCGCCGTTCCTCATCAAGTGTGAGTGAAGGCTCTGCTGCCCACGGACGATCGCGGGGCGAGCCGTAAAAGGTCAGCAGAGTAACAGACTCTGGCGGTCGGGCAAACCCTAAAACCAGGTTAATATCGGTGGGATGGTAATTTTTATGTGATGCATATCACGGTTTTAACATCTCGTACCGACATTTGCCGAGGGGAAGGGCCATTCCACGCACCCGTCCTTCGCCCCGAGCACCACGAGCCGTATAGCCCTCACCTCCTCCACGCCCACGGCGCCACAAGCACAGCATCCCACAACAACCCGACGCCCTTCGCACCATCCCGCATGACCGGTACCCTTGGTGAGAAATCCGGCAAATACCCGACAGCCGTACTAGACTTTCCGATGTTCGGTTCCTGGTCTCGCCGGATTCTGGGCCGACCGGATGGGTCACCCCATCCGGGTAGAACGCCGCAGCCGGTGCGTGTCAAGATAGTTGTCGCCTGCTTTCATGCAGCCAACCGCATACTTTCCCCAGGATCAGGAGCGGTCGAGGTCATGCTTTCCCGCTGCGGGTTGAGGGTCACCGGTCCCACAGCAGAGCAGTCCCGGGTCTGTCCGCTCCAGCGCGCTGGGTTGGCCGCGCGAGCGGCCTGAAAGAGCGCATGGCGGGCCTCCAGGATCGCGTGGTCCTCGCCGACATGGCGGCGCTGTGCCGGGGTGAGGTAGCGAATGGCGCGGTGCCGATGCTCGGTGTGGTACCACACACAAAGTCGGCACCCCAGGGGCGGGCTTCATCCAGCGTCGCAAAGCCCTTGGCGGGAAACTCCGGGCGGTACTTGGCGGTGCGCAACAGCGCCTCGGCGTAGGGGTTGTCGTCGGACACCCGCGGCCGCGAGTAGGAGGGCTTCACCCCCAGCCAATGGAGCATCGCCAAGACCCTGGTGGCCTTGAGCGTCGCGCCGTTGTCGCC